>CAJCHX010000382.1 GCA_903970215.1 Acidobacteriaceae bacterium | reverse complement strand
CACGGCGGCGTATGCCCACCAGTCCCCCCACTCGCCAGTGGGAAGCTGGCCGGTCCTGGCTGCCTGTACGTCGGCATTCCGCATGAGAGTCATCATCGCAAGCCCACCGCATCGTGCAAGTCTGGAACGTGTCTTCGAACGTGTGAGCTAGACGGTACACGGCGGGCACTGAAAGTGCCCGCACCTTGAGGAAGGGCACCTCGCCGGGATCACCACGGCACACGCGATCGAAACGACGTGGGCACGCTCTGGGAGTCTCTCCAGTGTTGCAGTGCACGATGATCTAGAAACACAGAAGTACAGAAACACAGACGAAGGCGAAAGATTTCTGTGGCTACAGTAGGCCTCAGTTCTGTATTTCTGTACTTGTAGTGTATGCACCCTGACCGCGGTGTCTGTGCGATTACTTCATTTCTGTATTCCATTATTTCTATGGTTGCGTTTTTCTGTTAGCACGATGTACTGTGTTTCTGTGACTGTCTTCGACTTCGTGAACCAGAAGGGCGGGGTGGGAAAGTCCACGTCCGCAGTCAACTTCGCCGGCCAGCTCGCACTGGACGGCAACCGCGTTCTCTTCGTCGACACGGACCCGCAGGGCACCGCGCTCGACTGGTCGGCCGCGCGGGTCACGGCCGAGCATCCGACCCTCTTCACCGTCGTCGGATACCCCCGAGTCGGCCTACACAAGGAGCTCCTTGAGATGTCACGCGGCTACGACCATGTCGTCATCGACAATCCGGCCCGAGCGACCGACATCCCCAGGTCGAACCTCCTCGCCGCCGATGTCGTCGTGATCCCTGTTCAGCCGTCGCCGGCGGACATCTGGGCCACCGCCGAGGTGCTGAAACTTCTCGACGAGGCTTCCGTGTTCAAGGAAGACCTTATTTCTGTATTTCTGGTTTCCCGCAGAATCGTGGGCACACAGTTGGGGAAGAGCGTCCGAGCGGCCTTGGCAGGCAGCACGCCGAAAGTCCTCGACGCCACGATCGGACAGCGCATCGTGTACGCCGAGTCGTTCCTCGAAGGCCAGACCGTGACCGAGGTCGACCCCGCGTCGGCCGCCGCCGAAGAGATCCGTGACCTGACCCGAGAGCTGGTGAATCTGAATGGCTAAGAGCTTGTCGCCTGTCGGAGGAGGCCGGCCCTCCGAGGCCGGTGCCGACGAATGGATCCACGGCGGACGGGGGAGCGGCGGTACGCCCTCGTCCGCCCCCGCGCCGCCTCCTACCGCGCCGCCCGTCGTGGAGGAGGCGGCGGAACGGACGAAGCGCCTGACACTGGACATACCGGTGTCGCTGCACACACGGATCAAGGTTGGCTGCGCCGAGCGCGGTACGAAGATGGTCGAGGAGATCCGGGAGATCCTCGAGGCGCACTACATGCGCGAAACCCGCTGAGTCGGACGAATGCAGAAAGGCAACTATCCGCCTTTCTGCATTCACAGAATCGACCCGAGCGACCGGCATCCCCCAGGTCGAAACCTTCTCGCCGCCGATGTCGTCGTGATCCCTGTTCAGCCGTCGCCAAGGCGGACATCTGGGCCGACGAGGCTTCCGTGTTCAAGGAAGACCTTATTTCTGTATTTCTGGTTTCCCGCAGAATCGTGGGCACACAGTTGGGGAAGAGCGTCCGAGCGGCCTTGGCAGCCAGCACGCCGAAAGTCCTCGACGCCACGGATCGGACAGCGCATCGTGGTACGCCGAGTCAGCTCCTCGAAGGCCAGAATGGCGGTGCGCACATCGTCGCCCCCGCGCCTTCTACCGCGCCGCCCGTCGTGGTAGAAGGCGCGGCGCACTACATGCGCGAAACCCGCTGAGTCGGCAAAATACAGAAAGGCGACCATCCGCCTTTCTGCATTCACAGAATGGCGCACCTCCTGGCGCCGCAACGAGCTCCTCACCGGAACAGGTCCGTCGTCAGATGCAGGGCAGGTGGAGAGGGTGCCCGCGGAGGATGTCGTCGCCCGTGAACATCGGTTTCCGGATGACGATCGTCTATCCGGAACACCCGGCGAAGGCGATTAGGCGGGTCTTTGACCTGCGGAGAGCGTCCGGGACACCGGTGCGGCGGGTGCGTCCGGGTGGTCACGGTTGTGCCCCGTGCGATCGCTGCGTGGTGGTCGCACGATGTTTCTGCGCGGTGACTGTCGGGAATCGTCATTCCCGCAGCAAGTGCGTCGTCTGTGCAGGTCACGTGGTTGTCGATGGAACCGGAGGTGCGGCGACGCAGGTCAGGCCCCCAGGCTGGGGCTGGTGGCATGCTCGTGGCGCGCCGGGAGGTCTGTGCGACGGTCCCCCGGTGGTGGGGAAGGACATCCAAGTGGATGCCCGTAGAGGTCAGTTGCCTTGTGTTCGTGTCCGGGTCGGGTTCGATAGGTTCCGATAACTCGGGCGGAGTTATCGACACCTATCGGGGTGGGGGTGGGTAGCGTGGCGGGGGTGAGCTCTCCACGGCAGCCCAGTCCGTACACCCCGGGGATGATCGCGGATCTGGCGGTCGATCTCCCCGGGCGGGCCACGCAGCTGCAGGCGATCGACGAACGTCTGTCGTATGTCCAGTCCTTCCAGAAGCTCAACGGTCGGATCCGGGTCGATGTCGGGCCGCGGGGGGTGGGGAAGACCAGCCTGCTGCGCGCCTATGAACGCGCCGCGCAGGACCGGGGCTTCGTCACGGTGTTCATCACGGCGGGGGACCGCCCGTTCCTGGAGACGGTGAGCGCGGAGTTCACCGCGCTCAGCCACCGGTGGCAGGACAGCGCCCGCGCGCAGATCCATGCGGCGGTGGCGCACCTGACCATCGGCATCGGGCCGGTCTCGATCAAGACCGCGACCGGTCCCGCCGCCGCGGCTGTGCCTCGTCGCGGGGCGGGCCGGGAACTGCAGACCTTGATCCGTGCCGCGACCGAGCAGGCCCGCCGCAACGATGCGGTGGGCCTGGCGGTGTTCGTCGACGAGATCCAGTCCGCGGATCCGGACGGGCTCCGTGCTCTCGGTTACGCCTGGCAGAACATGCAGGCCGACGACGCCGATCTGCCGGCCACGCTGTTCGCCGCCGGTCTCAGTCACAGCCAGGACGTGATCACCTCGGCGGTGTCGTTCGCGGAACGGTTCGAGTACGACCACCTGCGCAACCTCAATGACGGTGCGGCGATCACCGCGCTGGTCGGTCCCGCCGGCCGGCGGGGCGTCGCCTGGAGTCCGGACGCCGCGGCGGCGGCGCTGACGTTCGCCCAGAACTACCCGTACTTCGTGCAGCTGATCGGCAACGAGACGTGGAAGGCGGCCGGGTTCCCCGCACCCGGCGACACGCTCACCGCCGGTCACGTCGAGGCGGCCGCCGCCGCGTTCACCACCACCCAGAACAGTTTCTTCCGTGCCCGGTGGGCCAAAGCCACCGAGGCCGAGACGCAGATGCTCGCCGCCATGGCCGGGCTCGGGGACACGGATGTGCGGCGCCGGGACATCGCTGCCGCGCTCGGTACCCGCACCGAGTCCATCAGTGACGCCAGGCGGTCCCTGATGGACAAGGGCCTGATCGAGGAGGCCGGGTACGGCCGGTTGAGCTTCACCGCCCCCGGCTTCGCCGCGTACATCCGGGAGGAGATCCTCGGTGTCGACCGCGACGAGCTGCCCGCGGCCGAGCCCGCGCCGGCGGGCGATCGGCAGCGGATCACCGAGTTGCTCGCGGCGACGCAGGCCCCCACGCCCCCTGCGTCACGCGCCGAGCGTCCGCCGCGCGTCGTCCCCCCGGTGATCTACCGGGACCGTGGTCGAGGCCTCGACGGTGGCGGGCTCGAGCGCTGATCCCGGCCGCCGTCGCCGCTGGGATGAGGCGCTGACTGCCAGCATCGGTTTCTCGCAGCAGGTGTGTCATCCGCCCAGGTCACATGGTGTGTTCGGTAGGATCTTTGTATGGTGACGCAGGTCGGGGCCGCGGCGGGGTCGGTGGTGTGCCCGTGGTGCGCCGGCCGGGTGGCGGCGGCGGTTCCGGTGGGGGAGGACGAGCCGGTGTTCGCGGTTCATCCGCTGCCCGGGCCGCGGCCGCGGACGGTGTGTCCGGCGTCGGGGCTGACCGCCGGTGAGGTCCGGCCGGGCCGGTGACCCGGCCGGTACCCGTCTCCGCTGTCCTCACCGGCCCGGTGCCTCAGACGGTGTTGTCTGTGCAGACGGCGGCGCGGATCGCCGACGCGGTGGCGGATGCGCAGGCGCCCGGCACGACGCGGGCGTACGCGTCGGCGTGGCGGCGGTTCGAGGGCTGGTGCAGCCGCAGTGGTCATCGGGCGTTGCCGGCGGCGCCGGAGGTGGTGGCGGCGTATCTGGTCGACGCCGCCGACACCGTGGATCCGGAGTCGGGGGAGCGGGTGTATGCGCCGGCGACGATGGCGAAGTGGTTGGTGGCGATCGCCGATCGGCACCGCCGCGCCGGCGTGGAGCCGGTTCCGACCGGTAGCGCGTTGGTGCGAGCCACACTGGCGGGGATCCGCCGCCGGTACGCGGCGGCGGGGGAGCGGCCCCGTGTTCCGCGGGCGCCGTTGCTCACCGACGACATCATGGGGATCGTGACCGCCGCCCGTGGTCAGGTCGACGGGTGGGCGGCTGCGGTGCACGAGCGTCGCGACTCCGCGATTCTGTTGCTCGGGTTCGCGGGGGCGCTGCGCCGCAGCGAGCTCGCAGCGCTGACCGGCGGCGACGTCGTGCTGCATCCCCTCGATGGGTTGCATCTGCAGCTGCGGAGGTCGAAGACCGATCAGGAGGGCCGCGGCGCCGTGGTCGCGGTCCCGCGGGCTGCCGATCCGGTGCGGTGTCCGCCGTGTGCGTGGGTCCGCTGGGCGCAGACCGTCGTCGCGTTCGATCGGGGTGGGCGGCGGGCGGTGATCCGGCTGCTCACCGACCCCGCGCCTTTCGACCAGGGGAGTGGGCATGTGTGCCGCAGCAGTGTCTCGCCCTGTGTGGCGGTTCGTCGGCCGGTGTTCCGGTCGATCCGGCAGAATGGGCTGCTGTCCGAGAGCGCGTTGTCGGGGGCGTCGGTGCATGCGGTGATCCGTCGCCGCGCCGGCCGGGCCGGGTTTGATCCCGCGGCGGTCGAGTTGCTCGGCGGGCACAGCCTGCGGGCGGGGTTCGTCACCCAGGCGTTCCGCGCTGGCGCCGACACCCACGCGATCATGCGGCAGACCCGGCACGCCTCCCCGGCGATGGTCGAGCGGTATGCCCGCGAGTCCGCGCCGCTGATCGGGAACGCGGTCACCGAGTTGGGGCTGTGACCCTGGAAATGCGTGGGGTTGCATCAGATGCAACAGCTGCGCGCGATCGAGCGGTGTGGAACCTCTATGAGGACTGGTGTGTCGCGGTCGACCGCGATCCGCTTCCGGCCGGGCCGGACACACTCGCGGCGTTCCTGGCCGCGCATCCCGCCGCGCAGGGCACGCAGCGTCGCCGCGTGAGCGTCGTCAACGCAGTGCACCGCGTGGCCGGTCATGAGGAACCCGGCCGGGCGGAGGCGGTACGGCGCGCGATCGACGGGCGCCGCGCGGAGCGGCTCGCCGAGCGTGCCGACACGGCTGCGCGGGCTATCGCACGGCTTCCCGACAGTGGTTGGCCCACCCTGCTGTTCGCCCGCCGCGACGCGATGCTGCTCACCTTGGCGACGACCGGCATGAGCTTCCACGCCATCGCGCGACTGACCTGCGGTCAGGTGGATGTGACCGACATCGGAGGTCTGCGGATCCGCAGCGACGCCGAGACCGTCATGACGCCGCGGCGCCTGCCGGTGTTGGGTGTGCATCCCGCACGGATCTACGAGGACTGGGCTCGGATCCGTGCGCTGCAGCACCACCTGCCCAGCGATCGGGTCCTCGCCGCGTATCTGGTTGGTGATCCCACGCCCCGGGTGCCGCCGCCTCCGTCGCAGCTTCCGCTGCTCACACCGCTCGACCTGTGGGGGGCCGCGCCGCTGGCGCCGACACCGCTCACCGGGCCGGCGGCGGCCGCGATCGTCCGCGCTCACCTCGCCGGTGTCGCCGCGCCGCACCCGCCCCGCGCGCCACACCGCCCCGGACTGTCGACCGTCGAGGAGAGCTCCGCCCCGGTCGCCGCGACGCGCCCGCTGGACCCCCGCAGCTACGGGCACGGGGTCGACGCCCGCAGGTCGGCCCTGGCGGCGCTCGTCGACGTCCCCGACGTTCTGGATGCGGTGGAGGACAAGGCGGAGAAACTGCTCGCCGACCTGGCCGCGATCCTCGATACGGTCGGCCCCGAGCGGGAAGGCTCGACCTAGTAAAACCGGTGGGTCGCCGTCTGTCCTGGCAGAGTCCGGTCGCACTGACGAGCAGGGCGAAGATGGACGGGCACCAACGAACCCACCCGCGGCGAAGCCTCAAGTCCCCAGAGCAAACCAAGTCCGGCATTCGACGTCGAAGTGCAGAACCTATGGGACGAATGACAGGGACCTGCAACGCTGCACCGCCAGCCAACAGACCGGCATCATCGACGTGGAGACAGAACGAGACTCCTGAATGGATTTCGGAACCGACCGGCGACCCGGAGCGTCTAATCGATGTGAGCACCGACGACGAATGTGATCCACCCGCGCTGCCCGCCTGGCTCGAAGCGTGGATGGCGCAAGAACGCGCCGCCAACCGCGAAGCACGAGGCGAACCCACACCGCCGTCGAGATCCCCTCGTCGCTATCCTCTACTGCGCCAAGGAAGTGTTCAACAAACCCAGACCGTCCGCGACCTGCTCCGTGCGACAGAGGCACCTGCCACCCGCCTCGCCCGCTCGATTACTGCGCAGCCCGCGGTGTACCGCGGCCCAGACGAGCACCCATGCGACTACGGTGCCGAATGGTAAGCCGGTCTCGCCGAAGGGCTCGGGTATTCCCCGGTGGGGGCTCCCGCGTTATCAGGGCTTCGACACGCCTTTCTTGAGCTGTCGATATAGCACAGCTTCGTCTACTGCTGCACATAGAGAGTAGGAACCTGCGCATGCCAACGCAGATATCTCATACCTCGTATAAAAGCATCTAACCGTGACAATCGCCATGGCTATGCCTATTAGTGCCTGCCAAGAGCTTCTATCGAGGATTTCTCTGAGCATGCCACCCAACGACTGGGCGCTGAAATCGGACAGGTTCTCTCGGATTCGTCGCTGTATGAGAAGAGTGAGGAGAATCTGCGCTACCACCATTATCACCACGAAGGTGGCCACCGCTGCGACGACCAGTCGAGGAGCGCTGGGCTGAGACTGTCCATAGATCCCCCACGGTAGGAGTGTGGCTACAGTCATCGCGCTCACGGTTGCCGGAACGGTCACGTGCCTGTTCCGCCACTTCAGATCGCGGACGAACTTCTCCACACTCACTGCAGCAGTGTAGGGGTTTCCCTCCTCGTAACGGTTACCGAACTTACTGCTCGCGCAGCCGAGACACGTGCCGCACCGCTGCGTAGATCGCGTCCACCGGCAGCCCGAGGGCCTGGTGACACTAGGTCGCCGAGGTCTCGTCCCTGGTCTGGGGGGCTGCCTGCTCGCATGGGGTGCTGTTAAGGATCGCGTCAGGAGCGGCAAACGACGCTGATCGACCGCGTCAGAAGGTCGTTGCGGGTCCGGTAGCAGATACATGGGCGACCGCGCCGTGTCAGCGGCGGTTGGGTGCCGGTCCGAGGAGGCTGGTGACGCCGCGCACGGCTGCCGGTGAGGCTCTCACTCCAGCGCTCGACACGAAAGAAATGACAGTCGGTACCGGAGTGGAAATGACTCACGAATCCGCGGCGATGCTGGGCGATTTTGTTGTCTACGAGATTGAGGCGTTTGCGGGTGACGGGCGACGTATCGACGTCGCGTTCACGGTCGTCAGAAATGACGGCAAAGGCGTCAGCCAGGGACGTCATTCGCGAGTCAGGGTGAACGCACGAGACTTTATCCAGCGGCTAGGCGCAAAAAAGGACGATGACACCGGTTGTTAAACGTCATTGACTGCCGTGCTGTCGGGCGCGGTAGGCGGAGACTTTAGCGATTGTTCCACAGGCTCGACCTTTCGGTCCGCCAGCGTACATACCGCACCAGATTCGGCTGAGATTCGGCGAACGGTCGTAGAAAACACGATCACAACCAGGGCAGGCCCGCAATCTGCGCCATTGATTGTCGGCGACAGCATCAACAACGATCGCCAAGATACCGGCTGTGCAGTCCCCGTTCGGGCCCCGGTGACGCACCGCCCCGGACGCCGGATCGATCTGCGGAGAAACCGCATGCACATCCAGCCACGCCTGCAGCCCCGCTGGAAATCGATGGTTGAGCGTTGCCCTCAGAAAGTTACGCAGCCGGCGAACCTCGGGCTCCTCTGCTTCGGTCGGAGGCTCTAGGAACCCGGAGAATTCGGTCCGCCATCTCGCAGGTGATCGCGCAACATCGGTCAACTCATCGACGGGCTCACGGGTTGTATGTGAGATCGAGTACGTGTTCAGAAGGGTCCGCACCGCGTCTAATGACCCGGGCGCCGAATTACGCGCATACTCCTTCATCCTAGTTGACATCATACCCGCAACAGCGAATGAAGTAGGGTGCCGCGCCCCGATGTTCGGTGGGGTCCCCTGGGGATCCTCCTCTCGGGCCCCGGTAGGCGTCGCTGCCTGGCAGATCTCACCGACGAGACCACTACAGGTGTCCGATGATCTGCATTCGGACATCACATCAGAACTCATGTAACCACTACAGGGCATACTGCTGGTTACCGACCGCAATCGATCCTGGGGAGCTGGAGCAATGCGCACGAGGGACATCACGGCAGTGGTGAGGTCTCGGGGATTCTTGCCGTGGGCTCTTGCCACTGTCGGTTCACGATTACCTGTTGCGATGGCACCCCTGGCCCTGGTGCTGGTCGCCCTGCAGGCCACTGGGTCGTACGGGGCCGGCGGGATCCTGGTCGCCGCTCACACCGTCGGTGAGATCATCGGATCCCCGCTCATGGGTCGACTGGCGGACGCCTGGCCTGCGCGTAGTGCGCTAGCGCTCTGCCTGGCCCTGCAAGGTGCCGGGTTCGCCCTGATGGCATGGTCGCTCAACAGCCACCACCTATCCGCGGCGGTCGTGCTTGGAGGGCTTGTCGGTGTGATCGCTGCAGGGGTACCCGGCGCACTGAGATCTCGCTTGACCCGGTTGGTGCCCGCGCCGGCGGTCGTGAGCGCGCTGTCCATCGACAGCGCACTCAACCAACTCTGCTGGGGCGCAGCGCCGGTGATCATCGCAGCGCTGGCTACCGGTGCCGATCGAGCGATGCTGCTTCCCGCCGTTGCCATGCCTGCGTTCGCTGCCGCCCTCGCCTGCATATTTCTCGGCCCATTCGTCCGTCTCGACGAACCACACCGCGCGAGCGGAGGATTCGCTCCTCTCCTCCAGCCCCTACGGATCACGCTGATGCTGTCCGCGATACTCCGACTCTCGCTCGGTGTCCTGGCCGTTGCGGCTGTGCCTGCCTTCACCCAGACCGGCCATCCGGGCATAGCGGTCATAGCGCTCGGTGCCTATGCTGCCGCCACCGGATTGGGTGCCGTAACGGTGGGCTCACGCCGCCCACCGCACAGAGACGCACAAAGTGACGCAGCGGTATTGCTCGTGTCGTTGGCGATCGTACTCATTTCGGCGGGCCTATTCGCAGGCAACGCTTTCTCGCTCGTCGTCATATTCGTGTTGGCCGGATTCATCGAAGGGCCGACGGTCACTGCGCTGTCGTTTCACATCCAACAAAGTGTCCAACCTGACCGGCGAGCCACAGCCTTTTCTCTGCAGTACGCCGCACTGGGCGTCGGCTTTGCTCTCGGTAGCCTCGTGCTCGGGCCGTCACTCAAACTGACCTCACCAGCCGGTGCAGTATCTGCTATCGGCGCAATCATACTAACAGTGGCAGCGATTGTTCTGATGATTCGACAGAGAAGTCTTCGTAGTAGCTCAACCCATGGCCACACGGACGCGCACTTTTAGTGGCCAAGCAATGAGGACTTCCATTGGTGAGCCGTTCCACTTCGCCGAGAATGTCGTCCTTGACGATCGGCGTGGTGATTGACAGCCCATCGCTGCTGGGTTGTGTGACCACGGCCATAGGAACTGCGCCCAGCTTCAGCGTCGTCTACCCGCAGTATGCGGCCGAGCTGCCACCAGAAGTTAGCGTCGTGATCACCGAGTACACTCGAAGTAAGACCACTGTCCGAACATCGGATATCCACTCGACGTTCGCCCTTGGGCTCTGTATTTCGGTCCTGAGTGTGCCGAACGCGGCGACCGAACGCCGAGCGGTTTCAGGGCCACCATGCACACCCTGCGAACTTCACTGTGGCGGGCTTAAGCGGCAGTCGCATCGATATAGCGTCGAGGATCTGCGTACGCGCTGGATGAGGAATCAGCGGCAACGAGAATTCACTCACGATGAACAGAGCCTGGTCCGCGGCGTTCTCCCAGACACCTTGGTTGGGGAACCACTTGCCCAACGGCTGGAGGTCCGCCGCGGTGTAACCCCATTGCACCCACGATCGCGGCGGAAGCAGGTATCCGTCCGCGTCGTACACGTGATCCGCTGGGGTGTCCCACCGTTGGTGAGGGCCGGTGATCGAAGTGAGCTCCCGCCACGACCGGACCTCACCCGACGTGACGGCAGTTACCGTCGTCGGCGCCAAGGTACGGGCCGATCTCTGCTCCGCAGGGAAGTCGGGATCCTGTTTGACCGCACCGACCGTCGAGCATGAGTACACATATCCTGCAACGTGTGAGACCGTGGCGTTGAGCAGCCCCGCGGCCGACGACGGACCCTGCCGGAGAACAGTATTCATGGCGCCACTCACAGCCCTTGACGCCGCATCCCTGTACGCAAACGCGTCCGCCCAATCCCTGGTACGGCTCAGATAGACATAGCCGTCGCGCTCCGCCCGGAGACGGGCACCGACCGCAAGCTGCACCCCGGAACCGTGGTAGTATACCGCCCCGCTCCTCGCCGGGTCCCGGTGGGTGAGACCGCCTGCGACGTACTCTGCGAGGGGACTGTTGGTGTTCACTTGGTCATCTCCTTATGGTCGGTGGACTACGGAATCTGTTCGATTGCCGGACGCTGACTCATAATCCGCGGGAAGGCATGCGCCACGCCGCGTGGTTCCAGATGCCGTGGAGCGCAAGGCTCATGGGCCTCGTGACGTGACAGCGGTACAACGGGACAACCGTTCTGGGAGACGCAGCAAGCGGTATCAGCGGCTATAGACGAGGTGGGCGATCCGTTCGGCGAGCATGATCGTGGTGAGGTTAGTGACGCTGGAGGGCACGTACGGGATGATCGAGGCGTCCACGACACGCAATGCGGCGAACCCGTGCACGGCTCCGCGGGAGTCGACGACGGCCTGAGGCGAGTCGGCTGCACCCATAGGGACGGTGGAGGTGGGGTGACCGTAGATGGAGAGGTTGGATTCGACCATCTGCATCAGTTGCGCGGCTTCGCCGGGCAGTTCGCGTGGGATCAGAAGCCCCGCGAGCGATGGCGTGAGTGCCGGGTGACGGGCCAGATCGCGGGCGAGTTGTACGCCTTCGAGCATGCGCTGACGGTCGCGGTCGGTGCCGAGGTAGTTGTGGTCGATCAGAGGCTGGGAAAGCGGATCGCGGCTGGCGAGGCGCAGTGCGCCGTGTGCGTCGGGGAGCACGAGAGCCGTGGACAGCGCGATGACGCCGCCGGTGGGCATGAACGGAGCCCCGTTGGGATGCACGGCGACTATGTGCAGGTCGAGTTCGCCGTCCGCGGCCTCGCTGGAGGCGGTCCACAGCAGCGCGCCGAGGGCAGGGGCCGTCTCCGCTCGCCCCGGGGCAAGTGCGTAGATCGTATGAAAGAAGGGGTGGTCTTGCAGGTGTTGTCCGACGGGTAGGTCGGCGTGGGGCTCGATGCCGAGCGACGTCAGGTCCCCGGCGGGTCCGATGCCGGAGCGCAGCAGGATCGCGGCGCTTCCGTAGGTCCCGGCAGAAAGGATCACCTCGTCGGCGTTGTGCACGGTCCCGTCGGCGGCGACTACTCCGGTAGCACTCGTACCGCGGAACAGGACCCGGTCGACGGTGACGGCACCGTGCACGGTGAGATTCGGGCGAGCGCGCACCTCAGCGGTGAGGTAGACCAGTGCTGTGTTCTGCCGGATCCCGTCGCGGACGTTGACTGCGAAGGCTCCGACGCCGCCCTGCTCGGTGCCGTTGAAGTCGGCGATCCGTTTGTTGCCACGGGCGACCGCGGCGTCGATGAAGGCCATGTGCGCGGGGGTCAGCTCGGTGTCGGTCAGTTGGTGCACGGGCATCGGCCCGCTTCGCCCGTGAAACTCGTCATGGCCGGTGGAGGTGTTTTCCAGGGCGCGGAAATACGGCAAAACGTCAGTGAAGCTCCAGTCGTCGAGTCCTTGCTCGGCCCATCGGGCGAAGTCGCTGGCGCGGGCGCGGTGGGCGGCGCCGACGTTGACCGCGGAACACCCGCCGATCACCTTGCCGCGCAGTGCGGCGATCTCGGGGCTCAGTCGCCCGCCCCTTGAGGTGTATCCCCAGTCGTGATCGAGATCGGCGATGCGGTTGGCGTCGAGCAGCGCGGCGGGGAACCGAGTGGGGCCGTAGTCCGGCCCGGCCTCGAGCAGCACGACGCGCCGGGCAGGGTTCTCGCTCAGCCGCGCAGCGAGCACCGCGCCGGCAGACCCGCCGCCGACGATCAAGACGTCGGCCGGTTCGACGGAGTGGGACATGGCAGGACCCTTTCAATCTCGTTGGAGGAGCGTCCGGGCGCCGGAGCTGCAGCAGGCGACATCGGAACCGCGCTCCAGACAGACTTCATCCGTGATGGCCGATAGGCCGTCACGAGACCCACGGCGTTGTGCCGTCGGGTTCAGTGCTTCGGGCGGTTCGGAGCAGGTCTCGATGTTCGACCAGACCCCGGTCCGGGAAGCACTTAAGCGGACCAGCAGCGGGGTCACCCAGTCGATCTCTGGACGACCAGTTACCCGAGACCGGTCGTCCAGAGACCGTCGGTGCCGGTGGTGGCCGCCCGCACTATCGGACGAGCCTGAGACTGCCGTTCAGGCGTGCCTGCGAAACAGCACAGAGATATTACCGACACCGGCGATTCATGCGACCGACTCCGTCCGGCTGATTTCGACATCCCCTTTGCCGATGTCCTCCTGATGGGAGGCACGAGCGACCGTCTCGAAGTTGAAAGCCTTGTCTCGAATAGTGATTGTAAAGGAGAGTCCGGACCTCTCGCCCGCTGCGAGCCCCAACACGATCATCGGCATATGCCATTGATACTTGGTGAGCGTGCCTTGGTTTCCGGCAATTTCTGAGCCGTCGCACGCCGATACATCGCCGTAATTATTGACGCAAAAGACGTTGGGCGTGGCAATCATTCCGCCGATTCTGGCCTGGCCGGCCTCGAAAAAGTCGTCTCGCAGACTGATGCGAGACAGTAGGTCCATCTGCTTTTGCTCCTCGGTGTGGTAATAGTCACGGATCTGGAGTCCCGTGCTTCGCGTGACGATGCTTCGCGGCACTGTCAGAAAGAGGAGGGAGTTGCCGAGCGGCAGACCTGGTGAGTACAGACTATTCTTGAGAATGAACATATTTTCACAGTCGCGTTCAAGGAACTCCGTTTTCATTTTAGCCAAATAGGGGCCTATCTTGGTTGGCACACCACGGCTTTCGATGAACGTGACGGGGAGTTCTTTAACCTCGCTGGAGTGCGATTTCTCGACGGGTGGCACGAAGTCCGCCAGCTCGTCGGGTCGGATCCCCAGATCTTCGAGGCCTCGGGCAATCTGGAATTCGTCCCGGCGAGCCTTCAAGGTCTTCATCAGCGCCTGATGGAAGCGGAAGCATTTGTATCCGTCTTGCAGCGGGAATGGTACGCAGGTAAAAATTCCCTGCATGTGTGGTTCGGAGCGATAGGTGATGGAGGCGACCAGTAAGCCGTCATAGTAGCTTTCATATTTTTCCGAGAGTAGTCCTTGAAAGGATGAAAGGGGGAAATCCTGAGGAGAATCGAAGGTCAGCTCTATCAGATGGCATTTGGAGAAGAGTGGATTCCCCCGAAAGAAGTGCTCCATGGCCTCCTCGAATTGGGCAAGATCGAAGACTCTGTCAACCTTGTAAGTCGAGAGCGCCGGGAAGAACTGCGATTCATTTATGAACGGGAATGTGGTCAGGGAGAGCCGAAGCAGTTTGTCAGCGGTGGAGATGGGCATTTGGTTACCTCCATTGACGTGAATGTGATCGCGGTCGATGCACGCCGCAAGTTTGCACAACGATGCGGACACCATCGAGGTTTCCGGTATGCACGGCGAATATATGGTGTCCCGAGGTCCGGCCACCGCAGGTGGCGCAGTATTGGCTGATTCGTTCCATCGAGTGCGGCTCGCGTGGCCGATATTCACGTTCGCGGCACTTATAACCGCTGTGGTGGGCACGCGGCTCTGTCGGTTGAGTGCTGCACCGGCGTCGTTTGCCTGGTTGCCGTGTCAGTGCGCCAGGCATCATGTGACCGAGGGCCGGTGGGTCTCCCGGTGCCCGGCTTCTCGCGATAGGTCCGGTTTGTTCTGTCCGGCCGGGGTGTGGGTGTGGTGGTGGGGCTCGTCGGGTGCTTTCGGGTGTGGAAGGCGACGGCCTGGAGGCGGGCGCCCTGCGGATCCGGCTGGGCCGACTTGGGCGTAGGACGTCTCGCTCCGACCCGCTGGTCGCCGAGTGCGAACGCGAGCAACGCCGCGCTGTGCGCGGGAGGAAGACCGAGGCCGAATGTAAACGCGACTGGCGGCGCGCCTGCAAACGCGGCCGTGGCGGGGGGCGACCTCCCACTGCGGGGCGTCTCGCGTGCCCGTGAATCCCAGCCGTGCGCCTGACCGGTCAGCCAACATCGCCCTACGCGAGGCGCCGCGCCTGCCCGACCACCGGCCGCCCGCAGTGTCGATGCGCTCAGATACCTGATCACGAAAACGGGCGAACCAATCGCCACCGCGAGAACGCCAGCCCCCTGGGGCCTCCGGGTGAATGAGGCGTCTTCAGAAGGTTATTTATGGACCAGATCCTTCAGGCGGTGATGCCCGATGGAACTTTTCGGCCAGATATCGGTGTCTGCTATCCGAATCGGCCAGGGTTGTGAACAATCAATTCGACATATGACATTCGCCCAGCGTAGTGACGCCGCCGGCGCCGTCATCGCGCGCAACATACAACTGATACCAGGAAGGCTGAGGGGGAACAGTGAGGGGGAACAGTGGTATGGACAAAAACGGCGTATCGGCGCCGAACAGGTGGGTAGGTGGTCACGCGGTAGTGTTGGGCGCGAGTGTCTCCGGCCTTCTCGCGGCGAGGGTCCTCGCGGACGTGTACGACCGCATCACGCTGATCGAACGGGACCGGGTGTCGGAGGTGGGCGTCGCCGCTCGGCGAGGCGTGCCGCAGGGGCGGCACGCTCACGGACTGCTTTCTCGCGGAGCCGAGATTTTCGAGGAACTGTTTCCGGGGCTGCTTGAGGATTTCGTGGCCGGTGGGGCGCCGATCGTCAGTTCGCCCGCCGAATTGCGGAACAACCTGGGCGGCCATCTGCTCTGCATGACGGGTGAGTACACCGAACTTTCCGACACATACCAGCCTAGTCGGCCGCACCTGGAGAGCTTGGTACGCACCCGGGTCATGGGACTGCCGAATGTCAAGCTGATCGACGGCTGTCAGGTGGTCGGTCTGGAAACGACCGATGACAATGCACGGGTTCTCGGCGTCGAGGTCCTGTACGCCGGGGACGGTACTACCGATCTCGTACACGCCGACCTGGTGGTCGACGCGACCGGGCGCGCCGGACGAGCTACCAAGTGGCTGGACGCGATGGGGTACCAACTCCCGCCGGAGGAGTCGCTGCAGGTCGACCTCCTGTATGTCAGCCAGTACCTTCGGCCTGCCCCCGGCTCGATGGGCAGGGAGAAGGTCGTGATCATTGGGCACACTCCGACGCGGCCGACCGGTGCCGAATACCTGGAGCAGGAAGACGGCCGTTGGATTTTGACCCTGATCGGATACGGCGGCCACCACCCGCCGACCGACCAGGCCGGGTTCCTGGCGTTCGCCGAGCCGATCGTCCCGCCACACGTGTTCGCGTCGATCCGCGACGCGGAGCCGCTAAGCGAGGCTGTTGCGCATCGGTTCCCGGCGACCATACGTCGTCGGTACGAGAAGCTGTCCCGGTTCCCAGAAGGCCTGCTTGTCGTCGGTGATGCGATCTGCAGTTTCAACCCGATCTATGCCCAGGGCATGACCGTGGCCGCCATCCAGGCGGAGACCCTCCAGAAAACGCTTCAGGACGGCACGGACCGGCTGGCCCAGCGGTTTTTCAAGGCTGTGTCGAAGCCGCTAGGTGTCACGTGGCAGATGGCCACTGGAAGCGACCTGTCCATTCCGCAAGTCGAAGGACCCCGCCCGCTCTCAGTGCGGATGGTCAACGCATATATCAACATGGTCTTGACCGCCGCTGAGCGCGACAGTGTTCTGGCGGAGCGGTTCTTGAAGGTGCAGTACCTACTCGTCCTTCCGACCACGCTGATGCGGCCCGGAACTATGGCGCGGGTCCTGGCCGGAAACCTGCGCCGTCGCCGCTGACAAGAACGGCTTCTCCTTTTTCATCGCACACCGATTCCAGCGCGGTCGGGGCAGGGTCGCTCTGTACCGCGCCATTCGCACCACCACACCTACCTCAGGTCCCGGCATGCGCTGGGACTGTGGCCACCGCATCACAAGTAGGGAGATACGAGCGTGCTCAACACCGAACCTGCCACGAACGTTCCGCCGACCGATGACGAGGTGCGCCGGCACAACCGCGCGATCGTCGAAACCTATCTGACCACACGCGGGGAAGACCGGTTGCGTCGCCATTTGCTGTTCACTGAAGATGGCGTCGGCGGCCTCTGGACCAATGACACCGGCCAGCCGATCGCGATCACCGGCCGGGACCGGCTGGGGGAGCACGGCGTATGGTCGCTGCAGTGCTTTCCTGACTGGGCCTGGACCAACGTCGAGATATTCGACACCCAGGACCCGAACCGATTCTGGGCCGAGTGTGACGGCGAAGGCCAGATCGTGTTCCCAGGTTACCCGATAGGCTATTACCGCAACCACTTCCTGCACTCCTTCCTGTTCGAGAACGGGAAGATCAAGCAGCAGCGCGAATTCATGAACCCAATCGAGCAGTACCGAGCATTGGGCATCGCTATACCAACCATCCGGCGTGCCGGAATCCCGACATGACTCCGCAGCGGAACACTCACATCGATCGAGTAACAATACGCGACAGAATCCGCGGCGCACCAACCAAGAGAGAGAATCAGTCGATCGGGGACATCCTCGGCCTGGAGATCCGCTGGGCGGCCCCCCAACAGCCGATCTGGGAGAACCCGGAGCAGATCCGGTTGACGCGCGAACTCCTGGCGTCGTGCACCCCGCTGGTCCAACTCGCCGACGTCGACAGGCTTCACCGCCGACTCTCCGATGCTGCCCGCGGCGAACTGCTGGTGCTGCAAGTCGGAGACTGTGCGGAGGATCCGGCGGAACGCACCGCAGAACACGTCGCGGCCAAGACCGAACTGCTCGAACGGCTCGCCGACGTGCTGGAGCATGCCGCGGGGATACCTGTGCTGCGGGTCGGGCGGATCGCCGGGCAATTCGCTAAGCCCCGGTCAAAGGACACAGAGTCGATCGACGGAGTGAAGCTGCCGATTTTCCGCGGCCAGCTCATCAACGGCCCCGAGCCAGATCTCGAGAGCCGTCGTCCCGACCCGTTGCGGCTGCTCTCCGGCTTCAGCGCGGCCGGAGAGATCATGGCGCGGCTGGGTTGGCGACCGGACGGAGCAGAGTCGAGTCGGCCGACCGTGTGGACCAGTCACGAGGCTCTGCTGTTGGACTATGAGCAGCCCCTGGTGCGGAAGCATTCCGATGGCAGGCTCTGGCTAAGTTCCACCCATTGGCCCTGGATCGGCGAGCGGACCCGTCAGCTGCACGGTCCGCATCTTGCCTTGCTCGCGCAGGTGTCCAACCCGGTCTCCTGCAAAGTCGGCCCGAGCATGAGCGCCGGTGAAATCACCCTGCTATGCGATCTCCTGGATCCGAACAGGGAACCCGGTCGGCTCACCCTCATCTCCCGGATGGGCGCCGACACCGTCGCCACCAAGTTGCCCGGGCTCGTGACGGCCGTGAGGTCCGCCGGCCACCCGGTGATCTGGCTCTGTGACCCGATGCACGGCAACAACACCGTTACCCCTGAGGGGCGCAAGACCAGGTACCTGACCACCATCATCAGGGAAGTGCGCGCCTTCCGGCGTGCGGTCGAACTGGCGGGCGGGGTGGCCGGCGGCTTGCACCTCGAGACGACCCCGGACGACGTGCTCGAATGCGTCGCCGACACGTTCGAGGCCCAGCGGGGTTCCGGGCGCTGGACGAGTCTGTGTGACCCCCGGCTCAACGCCGACCAGGCCGCGGACGTGGTTGGCGCGTGGACGACAGCAGCGGATCGAGTCGGTGCGGCCCTTGCCGTGCCGAGCGGAGAGACCCACAACTGAGAAGGAAGGAGTATCCCGATGGCTGAAATCCCACGGATCCCCTCGTATCCGATGCCGACCCGAGCAACGCTGCCCGCCAATGTCGCGCAGTGGACCGTCGATCCGGAACGCGCCGTGTTCCTGGTGCATGACATGCAGAGCTTCTTCCTGAAGCCGCTGGCGTCGCCGTTGCGTAACGAACTGGTACACAACGTCGCACTGCTGCGCAAGCAGTGCGACGTCCTCGACGTGCCAGTCGCCTACACGGCACAACCCGGGCGGATGACCGACCAACAGCGGGGACTGCTGAAGGACTTCTGGGGACCCGGCATGAGCACCGAACCCAACGAGCGCGCGGTGGTCCCCGAGCTGGCACCGGCCGCTTCCGACTGGTCGCTGACCAAGTGGCGCTACAGCGCGTTCCACAACTCCGATCTGTTGGCGCGGATGCGTTCGGCCGGTCGCGACCAGCTCATCCTGTCCGGCGTGTACGCGCATGTCGGCGTGCTGACAACGGCGCTGGATGCGTTCAGCCACGACATCCAGCCGTTCCTGGTCGCCGATGCTGTCGGCGACTTCACCGAAGCAGACCACCACCACACACTCGCGTATGCGGCTCTGTGCTGCGCGATGGTGGTCCTGACCGAAGACGTGCTCCAGTGACGGCGCCCGCCGACCGTGATCTGCTCGGCCGGATCCTCACGGCCCAGACCCCCGCCTTCGCGCTCGTCAGCCGGCCCGAGAGTGGCGTCGCGGGCATGCTCGACGTGCTGGTGGGCGAGGTGAGCGAGGTTGAGTCGTTGTCGGAGATCCCGCTCGCGGCCGATGCCGAGGGCTGGGATGTCCTGGCGGTCGTGCCGTACCAGCAGCTGGCAGAGCGCGGATTCGATGCACCGAAGGACGGAACCCCGCTGCTGGTGATGACCGTCGGGAGCCAGGACCAGGTGCCGGTCGCCGTCGCGCTATCTCGCCTGCCGAATTCACCGACCGTTCCGGTCGGGGGACACTTCGATCTCGACGACGACACCTACGCAGATCTGGTTCGGCGGATCGTAGGCGACGAGATCGGCAGGGGTGAGGGTGCCAACTTCGTCATCAAACGATCCTTCCTGGCAGACATCAGCGATTGGACGTCGCAGGCCGCGCTCTCGTTCTTCCGGCGGCTGCTACAGCGAGAACAGCGAGCCTACTGGACCTTCATCATCCATGACGGGAAGAGGTCGCTGATCGGCGCGACACCCGAGCGGCATGTCTCGCTGCGCGACGGGACCGCTGTGATGAATCCGATCAGCGGTACTTATCGGTACCCGAGCAGCGGGCCCACCCTCCAAGGTGTCCTGGACTTCCTGGCCGACGGCAAGGAGACGGACGAGCTGTTCATGGTGGTCGACGAGGAACTGAAGATGATGTCGCGGATCTGTCCTAACGGCGGTCGGATAGTCGGTCCGGACCTTAAAGAGATGAAACGACTAGCGCACACCGAGTACCTGATCGAGGGCCAGACCGAGATGGACGTGCGGGAGATCCTGCGGGAGACGATGTTCGCTCCCACAGTCACAGGTAGCCCGCTGGAGAGCGCCGCCCGAGTGATCGCGCGGTACGAGCCGCACGGTCGCCGCTATTACAGTGGCGTCGTCGCCCTGATCGGCCGCAACCCGCAGGGTGATCGCCAGCTCGACTCCTCGATCCTCATCCGCACGGCCGAGATCGACGTCGGCGGCCGGATGCGGATCGACGTCGGCGCAACCCTGGTCCGCCACTCTGACCCGTCGGCCGAGGCAGCCGAGACCCGAGCCAAGATCGCCAGCCTGCTCGACGCGTTGGAGCCGCCACAGGCAGGCACCACCGGTTTCGGGACGCACCCGGAGGTTCGTGCCGCGCTGCTGCGCCGGAACGAGAGGGTCTCCGACTTCTGGATCGGGCAACGCGACCAGCTCTGCTCGGGAGTGCCGAAGCTGCCGAGTGTGTCGGCCCTGATCATCGACGCCGAGGACACCTTCACCGCGATGCTGGCCGCGCAACTCGAGTCGCTCGGGCTAGCGGTGGAGGTGCGGCGCTTCGATGAGCCCTACGACATCGACAGGTACGACCTGATCGTGCTGGGTCCAGGTCCTGGGGATCCGCAGATCGCCGCACACCCCAAGATCGCGCACCTTCGGTCGGCGCTGGATGCCGCACTGGCGGCACATCGGCCACTGCTTGCTGTGTGCCTGAGTCACCAGGTACTGAGCATCCGGCTCGGCCTCGAACTACGTCGCCTGCAGCCGCCCAACCAAGGTCTAGCGCGGGAGCTCGATCTGTTCGGCGTCCGCGAGCGGGTCGGTTTCTACAACACCTTCGCAGCCTTCTGCGATCAGGACAAGATCGAGGTCGATGGCATCGGCCCGGTCGAGGTGAGCCAGAACCCCGAGACTGGCGAGGTGTACGCCTTGCGCGGCCCGCGTTTCGCGTCGATGCAATTCCATGCGGAGTCGGTGCTCACCGTCGATGGGCCGCGCCTGATCGCGGATTCGATCCGGGGGGTGCTCGACTGATGACAGTCACCATCGCGTGGTGGGACCTGACTGATTCCGACGTGACGATCGAGGCGCTCGAACAGGATATGCGGAACTCGATCGATGCCTGGTACGAGGTCGAGGGCCTGCGTGTGAAGCTCTGGATCGCGGACCGCGAGAACCGCCGTTGGGGTGCCGTGATGTGGTGGGACCTTTACGTTCCCGCCGATCGGCTGCTGCCACCGAACCGGGCAGCGGAGCTGATCGGCCGCCCACCGACCCACCGGACTCGGTTCGATGTGGTCGGCACTGCCGAGGGGAATCACTCGTGAACCTCGGCCACCATCCATTACCGGCAATCCGAGCGGAATCAGCATGCACGATTATGTGGTCGTCGACTCGTTCGCCCGTCGGCCGCTCGACGGCAATCCAGTCGCGGTGTTCTTCGACGGCGAGGACCTCACCACCGGCCTGATGCAGCGCATCGCCAATGAGATGCACCTCTCCGAAACCACTTTCGTCCTGCCGCCGAAGTGCGGCGGCGACGCTCACATCCGCATCTTCACTCCGGTCAACGAGCTGCCTTTCGCCGGGCATCCGATGCTCGGCACCGCCGTGGCGCTCGCCGAGAGGTTCGGCCAGTACAAGCTGCGACTGGAGACCGAAGTTGGTGTCATCCCGTTCCGGATCGACACCGACGACGGCGCCACCGAGGTCTGGATGGAGCAGCCGCTGCCCCGCTGGGAGCTGTACGAGCACGGCCCCGAACTGCTGGAGGCGCTCGGCGTGGAGACCTCGATCGCGCCGGTGGAGGCATATCGGAACGGCCCGCGGCACGTGTTCGTCGGACTGCCGGACACTCCGGCGCTCTCCGCGCTGTTCCCCGACCACCGGGCTTTGGCCCGCTTCCCGGACATGGCGGTCAATTGCTTCGCCGGTGCCGGAGCGCGATGGCGAATCCGGATGTTCTCGCCGGCCTACGGGGTGGTCGAGGACGCGGCGACAGGTTCCGCCGCCGGACCGCTGGCGATCCACCTAGCCAGACACGGTCTGGCCGGATGGGAGCAGGACATCGAGATCGAACAGGGAATCGAACTGGGACGTCCTTCGCTGATGCGGGCCATCGCCTGGGGTGGTGGCGGGCAGGTCTCGGCCGTGAACGTCAGTGGCCACGGCGTCGTGGTCGCCCGCGGAACTCTCTGCATCTAGTAGTACCCGAATTCAACAAGGAGCCCTGCATGGTCACGGGTCGGTACGATACGAAACTAGAAGGCACGAGCTCGACATCGAGCCGGTTCGAGTCACTCGGGGGAGTCGTCGATCTCGACTTCCCCGAGTACGACCGGCCACCGACGCACCCGCTGGACCTGGTGCGCAGCTGGCTGGAAGAAGCCGTCGAGCGCGGTGTCCGCGAACCGAGGGCATTGGCACTGGCCACCGCAGATGTCCGTGGCATCGCCTCCAACCGCATCGTGGTGATCATCTCGATTACCGATCAAGGACTGGTCTTCGCCAGTCACAGCGGCAGCCAGAAGGGCCGTGAGATGGCCGCGACAGGCTGGGCGTCCGGGCTGCTCTACTGGCGGGAGACCGGCCAGCAACTCATTCTGTCCGGTCCGGTGACGCCGGTGCCGGAATGCGAGTCCGACGCGCTGTGGGAGGCCCGGCCGATCCCGCTGCACGCCATGTCGAGCGTCAGTCATCAGAGCGCACCCCTGGCTGACGTAGCCGCGCTGCGGGCCGAAGCCTTCGAGCTCGAGATGCTGAACCGAGCGCTTCCGCGGCCGGATTCCTTCGTCGGCTATTGCCTGCGGCCGGCGGTGGTCGAGTTCTGGTGCGCGGCGTCCGATCGTCTGCACCGACGCCTGCGGTACGACCTCGGTCCGGACGGCTGGCAGACAAGCCGACTTCAGCCCTAAGAGCGACCGAGAACCGGCTCAATCGATACACCGAGAAAGGCAATACAGCCGATGATCAATGTGACCGAGGAGATCTTGGATCTCCCCTTCGATGTCGCGCCCGACCCAGACGAGTTCATTCGGGCGGCGATGGAATGGCACTTCAACGCTGAGACCGGCTGCGCGTTCTGGCTGGAGCGGGCGAAGACGCTCGGGTTCGACCCGCGAGCCGACGTGCGTACCCACGCGGACTTGCGGCTGTTCCCGAACGTCGCCCCCGAGCTTCGCGAGGCCCGGGCCGAGGACCTGATTCCGAAGGGCTACGGGAAGGTGCCGGATGTGATCGGGTTCTACGAGAGCGGCGGCACCACGGGCATCCCGAAGAGGGTCGTGGTGATGAGGGACTGGCTGGAGCGCATGGTGTCCTGGAGTAACGCGCGTCTGGACCGGCACGGAGTCCCGCGCGGCGTGAACTGGCTGGGTATCATCCCGACCGGTCCCCATGTCGTCGCCGCGCTGTTCGATCGGCACGCCCGCACGCATGGCACGCACGGCTTTTCGGTCGACCTGGATCCACGCTGGGTCAAGAAGCTCATCGCCGACAAGCGGTTCGACGACGCGGACGCCTATGCCGGGCATGTCATCGACCAAGCTGTCGACGTGCTGCGCACCCAGGATGTCGGCCTACTTACGATCACCCCTCCGCTGCTCGAGCGCATCGCCCGCGACGACGCGCTGGTCGACTTGGTGAACTCCAAGGTCAGGGCAATCCGTTGGGGCGGGACACAGATGGACCCGGACTCCCGCAATCTGTTCAAGAACGAGATCTTCCCGGACACGGCGATATGCGGTGAGTACGGCAGCACGATGATGATCGGCGTCGCAGGTGAACGCGTGGGCCTGGACAGCGGCTCGCCGTGCGTCTTCGACGCCTTCTCGCCATACATCACCTTCACTGTCGTCGACGCGACGACGGGCGAGCCCGTGCCGTACGGGCAGCGCGGCCAGGTTGTCGTCAACCACGTGAGCAAGTCCTTTCTTCTCCCCAACAACCTCGAACGGGATCTGGCCACCCGGATGACGACCGTCATGGGCGCCGTCGGCGACTCGGTGGCTGACATCGCGCCGGTCGCAACCTTCGAGGACGAGGCCGTCATCGAGGGTGTGTACTGATGATCGGCTGTGCCCCGATCGAAATTCCAGCACTGGGGCCGTCCGGTGAGTTCCGGGCGGCGAACCGGCTGTCGGTCACCGATGTCAGCGGTGCCGGCCTCGCCGAGGTGAGCCTGGTCCCGCCGCTGTTCGTCCATCGAGCGATGGCCGCGCTGCACCGTGCCGAGACGCTGCCGGCGGCAGACCGAGCTGCCCTACTGGCGGAGGCAGCTGAATTGTTCGAGCACGCCACCATCGGCGGGCTTTCCCCTGCGGACTACCAGCACGCAGTCAGCCGGGCCGGCGGGGTGCCGATCTCGTCGGTGCGGGAGGCGAACGGCACAGTGGCGCAGCGGGTGGCAAACGCCTTCGACAGCGCTCACCAAGCCCGTCCCATGGGAGCGTCGACGGACTGGCGGGATCCTTCCACGCGAACCGGGGGAGCTGTCTGGGTCCGGCGTGGGTCGGTGTTCGCGGTCCATGCGGCAGGAAACCATCCGGGCACCCACGCCATCTGGCCGGAGGCGCTCGCGTTGGGCTACCGGGTTGCGGTCCGCCCGTCCAGTCGGGATCCGTTCACCCCGTATCGGCTGATCACCGCGCTGCGCACCGCCGGATTCCCGGCCGACCACGTGGTATTGCTGCCCACCGACCACGTCGGTGCCGACGCGGTGTTAACCGGCGCGGACCTGGGGATGGTCTACGGCGGCGCCGACGTCGTGGAGAAGTACCGAGGCAGCCAGGTGTTACCGCAAGGACCGGGGCGGTCGAAAATCCTCATCACCGCTGACACCGACTGGCGGCGGCACCTGGACGTTATCGTCGAGTCGGCGGCCGACCACGGAGGCACCGGCTGCGTGAACACCAGTGCCGTGCTCATCGAGGGCGACCCAGGGCCACTCGCCGAGGCCATCGCCGAGCGACTGGCAGTGATACCCAGCCTGCCTCCAGAGCACCCCAAGGCGATCCTCCCGATTCAGCAGGTGCGAGCCGCCCGGGCGATTGAGAGCTACCTCCTGAAGACTGCGACAGGCACGCGGGCCTGGCTCGGCGGCGACGGCGTCGTCGACGAGCTCGGCGACGGCAGTGCGGCCCTCCGTCCGGCCGTGTTCGAGGTGGGCGACCCCACCGCCCCGCAGATCGGCATCGAGCTGCCGTTCCCCTGTGTCTGGGTCGCCCCCTGGACACGCACCGCCGATGTAGCACCATTGCGCGACACGTTGGTACTCACCGTACTTACTCGGGACGGCGAGCTGGTGGGCCGCCTGGTGGACGAGCCGACGATCCGCAATGTCTACCTCGGCGACCGGCATACCTACTGGATGGCGACCGGGGTCCCCCACGACGGGTTCCTCGGCGACTTCCTCATGTGGAGCAAAGGCATCGCCACGTCGACGATGTGAACCGTCACAGGTTCTCTGCCGTTCCTATAGGAGGTGCAGCTCTCAGTTGAAGACAGCACAGAGGCCCGACCACCCGCAGCAAAGAAGCTCGGGCGCTGTACGAGTCGGTCGAGCACCGCTTCGTACGGCAACACCCCGCTGGTCTCGGCCTGGCGGGAGCGGACTTCGCAGAACACCAATTAATAAGCACTGCTATAATCGTTCCAACCCAGACAATCGCTATTAGCGGGAACTAGGAAAACGGGTGTCGCAAACCTTACTGAGCGTCCCCGGCCCGAGGCGGCCAGAGGGCCATTTTGCTGAGACAGTGGTCTCCAGAGTCGATGAACTGGACCAGTGCATTATTCATGCCCTGCGTATAGACGGTCGGGTGCCGTTCAGCCGGATCGCCGAGGTTCTGGACGTCTCCACGCAGACCGTCGCCCGTCGCTACCGGCGGCTGAGCAGCGAGATGTCGCTTCGCGTTGTCGGGGTGGTGAACCCGCGTCGGTCGTCAGGCGAGAAATGGATTCTGAGACTCACGGCCAGCCCGAACACCGCTCAGCGTGTGGCGGAGAGCCTGGCTCGGCGTGACGACACCACATGGGTACGGCGCATGTCCGGGGGAAACGAAATCTGCTTCGTCACGGTCACGGACTCTGCGGCGCACCATTCGCTGCTGTTCCACGAGATTCCTCGCGCGGTCAGCATCACCGAGGTGTCGGCGCACCGCCTGCTGCATGCCTATCTAGGCGGTCCCACCGCATGGCAGGGGCACACGACCGCTCTCACCGACGGGCAGCAGGAGGAACTCCACCAAGCATTCCACTCGTCAGATGGCGCTGAGGAACACGAGCCCCTCACGTCCCTGACCCAGACGGACTGGCACCTGCTGGCCACGTTGCAGCGTAACGGCCGAATCAGCTACACAGACCTCGCCGCCGAGACCGGCCTGTCATCGTCGACCGTTACGCGCCGACTCGCTGCTTTGCGGGCGGGCGGCATTCTCACCTTTGACGTCGAGATCGGTGCGGAAGTATACGGCATAACAACGCAAGCCCTGCTGTGGATGTCGGTCGCCCCCGCGCACCTGGACCAGGTAGCGAGAACCCTGATCCAACACAGGGAACTAGCCTTCCTGGCCTCTACCACCGGCCCGACCAACCTGGTGGCCCTCGTCTTGTGCAGGACTCCCGCTGAACTGCATGACTACCTGGCCCATAGTCTCAGCACGCTGGACTCCATCCGCACGCTCGAGACGAGCCCTGTCCAGAAGACCCTGAAAACCTGCAGTCCGTTCCTGCACAGCAGCCTCAGGTTGGCGTAGACCTTCGCGTCCAGTCCAGGTTTCAGGACGCCGCGGCGGCGGGTGTGGTGGTAGTTGTTCTCGTAGTCGATGGGTGAGTGGTAGCCGGGACCGGGGAGTGTCGGCGGCGCGGGTTTGAAACCGGGTCCTGCGGCCGAGTCGGATCCGATCGGTCGGACCGGACCGGATTGAACACCGCTATCGCGTCCTCGCCGACGACCGCTCCCCTGTTCCTCCGGCTGTAGCCTGCGATACACGGCCAGCTACCCATCAGAAAATCGGAACTGCCTGGTACGCCTGATCATCGAGGGGAGCCGCGCGAGCTGCGGACGAAATCCAGCGACCAGAGCCCCAAAAGGCTGTACCCGGTGGTCGAACCAAGAAGGAGATCTGCCCATGCCCGAGCAACTGTTCCAGACCGCTCCGCAGCGCGGTCGGCTCACCGGGGCGCGCTCGGTTGCCAACGAGCGGGACCTCCTCGACTTGCTCCTTGAGCGGTACACCGCTGTACGCGAGGGAACGATCGCCGACCGGTGGGTGCGGGCTGAGCATGTGGCCGTGGGACTGGGCAACTTCCGTGATCGGGTCGCGGACTTCATCGCGGTCGACAGGTACCCCAGTAGCGGCCTGGCGATCCACGGCCACGAGGTGAAGGTCTCCCGGTCGGACTGGCTGGCCGAGCTGCGTGACCCGTCGAAGGCGGCGGCGTTCACCCCGTACATGCACTACTGGTGGCTGGTGGTCTCCGACCCGGCGATCGTTCGCGAGGGCGAGCTTCCGGGGGGCTGGGGGCTGCTGGTGCCCGGAAAGGCGGGACTGCGAGCAAAGACGAAGGCGATCCGCTCTGAGCCCGCGCCACTGCCGGCGGAACTGTCCGTCTCCCTCATGGCTGCCGCGGGGCGCACCGCGAGCCGTGAACCGCTGCGCCGCGATGCCGTCACCGCGCGCCTCGATCGCGAGCCCCACCGCCGGTGCGCGCTATGCGGCGAGGCCGTCCCATGCATGATCCACCAACCGCGAGCCGCGGCCCGAAACGTTCGATAACAAACTGGAGTTGTTCGGCTCGGCGCTGTTCTGATCACCATTCGCGTGGGGTGTAGAGGAGTCTTTCGGTCAAAGCTCCACCACCCTCAGCAGACCCGTCTGTCGCGTAGCGCCGTGAGGATCCTCGCGTTGAGTCCGGCAGGGCGGTTCGGGACTGTCCCCTGGGTAGCGGCAGGTGGCAGGCGGCAGGCGAGCGTGAATATCCACCGCCCGGACGGTCGCCGGTGGAATGAGTCGGTCAATATTGCGTCATAAATACCACTCGGATCACTGACCGCCTTTACTTGAAGACGTAGGTGCTCGTTCCGAAATCGGTCACCAATTCAAAGCTCCCAAGAGAGAGCATGACCCGGCCCGGACCTACCTGCCCACCATCATTGACAGTAAGGACGCACACGGGTTCGCGTCCTACACGAGAAATGGAACCATCTTTTGCCCACCAATCGCACCCTCGTCATTGTCGCCCACCCGGACCTCACGAACTCCCGCGCCAACGCCACCCGGCTCTCCGAGATCGAGAACTTGGGCAACGTCACCGTCCACGACCTCTATCAGACCTACCCCGATTTCGACATCGATGTCGCGCGCGAACAGCAGTTGCTGCGCGAGCACGACACCCTGGTTCTGCAGTTCCCGCTGTGCTGGTACAACGTGACCCCGATGGTCAAGGCATGGTTCGATGCGGTGCTGATTTATGGTTTCGCCTTCACCCTCGACGGTTCCGCCTCCGAGCTGCGCGGCAAGAAGGCGTGGCTGGCCGTCTCGGTCGGCAGTACCCTGGACACGTACACCGCGGAAGGCGTCGCCCGACGGACTCTCGACGAGTACCTCGCCCCGGTCAGTCAAACACTGGAGTTCTGCCAGTTCGACTATCAGGGTGTTCACGCTGTCTACGGCATGATGCTCAACCCATCAGACGAGGACCTCGTCTTGGACGCCAAAGAATACTGCAGGCTCCTCGCGACTAGCGGGACGCCAGTCGGCTGACGTTGCCCCGGATTGGCGTAGATCACGTACGCGGAAACCGCGGTCGGGCGAGGACGCCTATACCGGACGTCGGACACACCCTGTTGCACCCCGGGTTTGGTCTTCACCAAACCCGGGGTGCAACACCATGATGGAATCGTTCTGGTCGACCATGCAACGCGAACTTCTTGATACCCGCGAATTGGACTTCGCCGCGCAGCTCGCCATCCGTGATCTTCGGCTGGATCGAAGCTCTGCCGAGGCCTACCTACTGCTAGCACAGCCGGGATGTGTGCCGCATTGCTGCGTAGATCGCGTCCACGCCAGCCCACTAGGTGTACCCGACAACTAGTGCCTTGTCGACGTCTCAGCGGGCGGTGGGATAACGGCGTGCCCCGCCGGCGGCGTGCGCGAGCGAGGCGAGGACGAGGTCCGAGGTGGCGGGGTCGAGGCTGCTGAGCACTTCGGACAGGTCAACTGGAGGCCCTCCGAGCAGACTCGCGGCGATCGCCACGACGCGCTGTTCGCTGCCTGACAGCGGGCCCGCGTCTTCGAGCAGACTGGTGGGGTCGATCCACGCGGCCGACCCGTCGTCGGCGCGGCGGACCCACGGCGCGGCCTCGTAGACGATGCGCCCGTGGCGCACGAGCAGTTCGACGCCGGCCTCCGTGGGGTAGATGCCCTTCGCCCATGCACGCAGTTGCGAAGCCGCTTCTGTCTCGGTCTGTGAACTCATTGAATCATCCATCCTCTCGTGCTCACCTTTTGCGGATCGTCCGTGGACCCATGAGACTTCCTTCCTGACTCTCCTCTCTACACGCTGGGTATGACACCGGCGCCGCCATCGATCTACCCGACCCAGGCGGGCGTGATGACCCGTTTCGGCCCGGCGGGATAGGTTGGGATAACTCGGCCCTAGTTATCCCAACCTATCCCGTGGTGTGGGTAGGGTGGCATGGTGACCTCGTCGCAGCAGCCCAGCCCGTACACGCCGGGGGTCATCGCCGACCTCGCGGTGGAGCTTCCCGGACGGGCCGTCCAGCTGCACGCGATCGACGAACGTCTGTCGTACGTTCAGACCTTCCACAAGCTCAACGGCCGCATCCGGGTCGACGTCGGTCCGCGCGGGGTGGGCAAGACCAGCCTGCTGAGGGCGTACGAGCAGGCCGCGCAGAGTCGCGGATTCGCCACGGTGTTCATCACCGCCGGCGATCGCCCGTTCCTGGAGACGGTGAGCGCGGAGTTCACCGCGCTGGGTCGCCGCTGGCAGGACTCCGCCCGGGAGCAGATCCACGCGGCGGTGAAGAACCTGAGCATCGGCATCGGCCCGGTGTCGATCAAGACGGCCACCGATCCGGCCGCGACGGCCTACCGCCGCGCGGCGGGTCGGGAGCTGCAGGGGCTGATCCGGGCCGCGGCCGAGCAGGCCCAGCGCAGCGACGCGACCGGCCTGGTGGTGTTGGTGGACGAGATCCAGTCGGCCGATGCCGATGGCCTGCGTGCTCTGGGCTACGCGTGGCAGAACATGCAGGCCGACGACGCGGCTCTACCGGCCGCGCTGTTCGCTGCGGGCCTGAGCCACAGCCAGGACGTCATCACCGACGCCGTCTCTTTCGCCGAGCGATTCCAGTACGTGCATCTGGGCAACCTCAACGACGGTGCCGCGATCACCGCGCTGACCGGTCCGGCGGGGCGCCGCGGTGTCACGTGGAGTCCCGCGGCGGCGGAGCGCGCGCTGGGCTTCGCCCAGAACTATCCGTTCTTCGTTCAGCTCATCGGCGACGAGACGTGGACCGCCGCCGGGTTCCCCGCGGCTGGTTCCGTGCTGACGATCGACCATGTGGAGTTGGCTGCCGCCACGTTCACCCCGGCCCGGGCGGCGTTCTTCCGGGCCCGGTGGTCCAAGGCCACCGAATCCGAGATGCAGATGCTCGTCGCCATGGCGGGGCTCGGTGACACGAGCGTGCGCCGCCGAGACATCGCCACCGCCCTGAACGTGCGCACCGAGGCCATCAGCAAGCCTCGACAATCACTCAAGGACAAGGGCCTGATCGAGGACGCCGGCTACGGCAGACTCAGCTTCACCGCGCCGGGGTTCGCCGCCTACATCCGCACCGAGATCCTCGGCCTCGATCGCCCCGAGCCTCCCGCGCCGGCGGATACCCGCGCGCGGATCAGCGATCTGTTGGCCGCGACCCAAGCACCGTCGGCGGCGTCGCCGGTCGAGCTCCCCAGCCCCGCCGCCGCACCCGAGGTGTACCGCGGACCGGAACAGCCGACGGAGCGCGGCGGACCCGAACGGTAGAACACGGGTCGCTGGTGTGGTGATCGGTAGGTGAGGTCGCGGTGCGGAGTGTCTTAATCCTGGCGCGAGAACCTTGGGGGACGGCTCCATGGGGCGGTGATGACCTCGTGCATGCGCCGCTCAGTGCGCGCCACGGGCGTGTCGAGAACGATCGGCCTCTGGGACCCGTCCACAGGTTCATCGCGAGGCGCGACTCGGCGTTTGAGGACCACTTGCCGCAGCCGCTGCACGCATGATTCGTCCTCGCAGTCGACGCCTCGGATCGAACGAGGATGATGGCGTAGTGCGGAAGACGTTTGCGTTCGATGCGTGGGATAAGTTCCTGCACTTGCGATTCTGGTCGAGTAGCGTGACACGGCTCCGACAGCATCGGGTCGCGGCTATTGTGCTCGCGGTCGTCGCCTTTGTCGTGGTCGTGATCCTGGGGCTGTGGCACGGCTTGCAGTTAGGGACGGTACCGGCGTGGGTATCGGCCGGCGGCAGCGCGGCGACATTCGTCAGTGTGGTCTTAGCGGTCAACGTCTTCCGACTGCAGCAGAGATCGGAGACTGAGGACCAGGCCGCGCAAGTACGCCTTCTGCGCCTGTTGCATACGACCGGCGAGATGCACGAGGGCAGTTACAGCTGGTGGCTGCACATCGAGAACCGGAGTGACGCCAGCGTCTACGACATCCAGGTCCTAGCATTCCGGGCGCAGGTCAACGACAAAGAAGAACCGAAATGGCTTCGCTCAATATCAGTTACCGAACTAGGCAACCTCACGTTCCTGACTAGCGCGCTCGCGAAGAAAAAGCAGATCAAGCCCGATGAAGTCTGGGATACACAGTGGATCGCAGACAGTGACCAGCACGCTCACAGCGACCGATCAGTGCGGTGGATCCAAGTGGTGGTAAGCGACAGAACCGGACGTGTCTGGCTCATCACCGACCACTACGAGCCCGAGAAGATCCCCCGCCCGCTGCGGCCGAAGCGACACCAGCGCAAGATCTGAAATCCTCCGCGAGATCCGGTTCGGCGCGAACCGGCAGGCCTCCGAAGTCGGAGGAGGAGCAGCTGGACGAGCGTGGACGTGCGCGTGAGCGAGGCGGAGAAGCGTCTTCTGGTGGAGGTTGCGAGGCCGAAGAACCTCAGCGCGTGGTCGCGTCGGCAACCGTTCAAGCTTGGAATCGGACATTGTGGCCCGGCCGGCGGATGCTGCTGCGCACGCACACGCTGCCGCTACTGGCGCGAGAACCTCGGGGGACGGTTCCATGGGGCGGTGGTGATCTCGTGCATGCGCCGCTCCGTGCGGGTCGCCGGCGTGTCGAGAACGATCGCCTCCGGGGTCGTCCACAGGTGCATCGTGAGGCGTGACAAGGCATTCGAGGACCAGGCTTCGACGGCCACGACTGCCCAGAATCGGCCCGTCGAGGTTCTCGCCCACGCGATCTGGCGGCCGGGCATCCAGGTTTCGAGACGGAGACCGGCGGCGCGGACGGCGAGGTTCGGGGGCGAACGGGTGGCGATCTCCTCGCCGATGGGGCCCGGCAGGCTGACCGCCATATTCACGAGGACGGCCCGTGGAGGGTCGAAGACCTGCAGCACCCGCCGGGCGTACACGTCCGGGGAGGCGAACCAGGATTCGAACATCATGTTCGAGTGTATACCGCTGTTCGATCATCTGATCCGAGGCAGAGTGGAGGCTCTCGGCTACGGCCGGGCGGTACCTATCCCGCTGTCAGGTGTGCCAGTGCGATGCGTGAGGACGTACGTGTCGGCGTAGCGGTGCTGGATCGCCGTGCTCAGCACGTCGCGTGCGTGCATGTCCTGCAGCCGGGTCGGGTCGTCGCCCGGAGCTGCGCGGGCCATCTCCATCCACTGGTCGGCGTCTCTCAGATCCGCCGCTTGTGGACGGCCTGCGCATGAGCCGGTTATCGGGGATCGCTGCGCGGTGGCATGTACGGCGGTCGTTCGGTGGGTGCGTCGTATTCGGCGAGTACGACCTGGCCGTCCTCGGGTGGGTCGAACTCGGCGTCCGGGCTCGTCTGTTCGATGAACATCAGGTCGAGGTAGGTGTTCGGGTCGGCGCCGTCGAATGCGGCGAGGGATACCTCGCGGGGTTGGTCGTAGTTGTCGATGAGGGTGCCGCGGATCCCGCCGATCTCGGTGATGTAGTCGCCGAGTGTCCGGCCTGGGTAGTCGCCGTATCGGGCTGCGGGGTTGTGGGTTTTGAGTTCGGCCACTATGCGGATCCGCAGCGGCCGGGTGTCGTTGTCGCTGTTGGTCATTGCTCGCATCATCCTCTCCGGGTGGGGGTCAGTTCATCCGGCGGTGGATCTCGTGCCCGTTGCAGTTCTCGATGACGTAGACGCCGCCGGAGGCGTTGGTGTACATGGACACTGCCACACATCCGTCGACGCCGACCGCGTGCCGCGTCGCGGCTGGCGGGGTCGACGCGGCGGGGATCGCGCGGAGTGCGGCGAGGGTGGGAGCGGATTGGAAGCTGCCCCAGCCGAGGTGGTGGGAGCTGCCGTCGGGGGAGTAGACGGTCTCCCCGGTGCCGTCGAAGACCTCCCGCCC
>CAJCHX010000381.1 GCA_903970215.1 Acidobacteriaceae bacterium | reverse complement strand
TCGACGAGACGCCAACGGCAAGGTGATTGCGGGCCGGTCGTGCGACGTCGCACCCGACGTCACCCCCGCCCGGACGTCGGTGGAGGCAGTCGAGTGTTCGTGGCCCGACGGGACGATCACGGCCGACATCGAGCGCTACACGAGTGTCGCCGCCGTACCGCGCCGTGGTGCGCGGGAGCAGTGGCTGGTGGGCACCGCCACGTACGGGCTCAGCCAGTTGACGCAGACCGGTTCCGGCGCGCAACGCGTATTCATCTACCTGGGACAGCCATACACGATCACCGTGTCCGGCACGGCGGAAGGCGTCGCGGCGGCCGTTCCCACCATGGGTTTCCGGTCGCTGCATGCGCTGCAGAACGGCGGAACGAGCAAGTAGCAGGAACCGGGAACCACCTGGTCCGACAGGTTCCGGCCCCGATGCCGGTCCATCCACAGGACTGCGTTTCCATACGCATTCGCTCCACAGGCGGTGTCTGGTGCCCGGTGCGGGACGGAGGTGTTGCGGATCATCGGGGTCATGGACAGGCAGATGCTGCGGAGGGCGGGCGAGGACATCGCCTGCGGTTACCTGACCGGGTTGGGGTGGGCCGTGCTCGATCGCAACTGGCGGTATCAGGGCGGAGGTCTGCGGGGCGAGCTGGACGTGGTGGCGCGTACGCCTGACGAGACCCTTGCCGTGGTGGAGGTCAAGACCCGCTCTGGGGATGGATACGGCTCGGGGTTCGAGGCGGTCACGCCGAAGAAGGTTCTGCAGCTGCGGGCCTTGACGGCGCAGTGGCTATTGGCCCGTGGGGAGCGGTTCGCGCGGGTGCGGATCGATGTGGTGTCGATCCTCGCACCGCCGGGCGGCCCGGTGACGCTCGAGCACCGCGAGGCGGTGGCCTGATGAGTGCGCTCAGCAAGGTGTACTCGGTAGCGATCGTCGGGGTCGACGGCACTGTGGTGGAGATCGAGGGTTGCATCGGGGGTGGTCTGCCCGCGGTACACCTGGTGGGTTTGCCGGACACCGTTCTGCAGGAGTCCCGAGACCGCGTGCGGGCCGCCATCACGAACGTGGGGCAGAAGTTCCCGGATACGCGAGTCACGTTGGCGTTGTCTCCGGCGACGTTGCCGAAGGTCGGCTCGGTCTACGACCTACCCCTGGCTGTGGCGATCCTGCGTGCGGCCGAGCGGGTCCCCGATGATCGGCTCGTCGGCACTGTGTTGTTAGGGGAGCTGGCGCTGGATGGACGTTTGCGGCCGGTACGCGGCGTGTTGCCTGCGGTACTCGCGGCGCGCCACGCGGGATTCGCCCGAGTGGTGGTGCCGTTGGGCAACCTCGACGAGGCGGGACTGGTGGACGGTATCGAGGTCCTCGGCGCTGTTCATCTCGCCGAGGTGGTCGACTGGCTGACTGGTGACGGGGTACTCGCCATATGTGGTCCGCACGAGGAGTCGGGCGACATCGCGACGGTGCCTGACCTGGCCGATGTGGCAGGGCAGAGCGAGGCCAAATATGCGCTGGAGGTGGCGGCGGCCGGGGCACATCATCTGATGCTCACGGGTCCACCCGGCATCGGTAAGACGATGCTGGCGTCGCGGCTGCCCGGTTTGCTGCCGCCGTTGGGGCGTCGGGAGTCGTTGGAGGTCACGGCGATTCATTCGATTGCAGGACGGTTGCCCATGGACAGGCCGCTGATCCGGCTGGCTCCGTTCGTGGCGCCCCACCCGACGTCGTCGGTGAGTGCGCTGGTGGGCGGGGGTAGCGGCGTCGCGCGTCCGGGCGCGGTGTCGATGGCGCACCGTGGTGTATTGCTTTTGGATGAGTGCCCCGAGATGTCGCCGAAATCGTTGGAGGCCTTGCGGACTCCGCTGGAGGAGGGGCAGATCCGGCTGGCCCGACGCGACGGGGTGGTGACTTATCCGTCCAGATTCCAGTTGGTGCTCGCCGCCACCCCCTGCCCGTGCGCGCCGGCGCGCGACAGCGACTGCTCGTGTTCGCCGACGGTGCGCCGTCGTTACCTCGGCCGGTTGTCCGGTCCGCTGCTCGATCGTGTGGACATCCGGGTGCGGATGGAACCACCCGGCAGTGCCGCCCTGCATGGCGCCGAAGACGGACTGGCAGCGGAGTCCGAAGGCAGCGCGGTGGTGCGGTCCCGGGTCGAGGCCGCGCGAGCCGCAGCGCGTGAGCGGTGGGCGGCGGACGGATGGCTGACCAACGCCGAGGTGCCGGGTGCAGCCCTGCGGCGGCGCTATCGGTTGTCACGAGAGGCGTTGCGGCCGTTGGAGTTGTTTCTCCGCGATGGGCGGATCACGGCGCGCGGCGCTGATCGCACCCTGCGGGTCTCGTGGTCGCTCGCAGATCTGCGTGGGCTGACGGTGCCCACGGAATCCGAAGTGTGCGAAGCGTTGTCGTTCCGAGACCGGGGGTGGGCGTGATGAGCGGGACCAGTGCTGCGGTCACCGCTGGCGAGGAGCGCCAGGCATATGCGGCATTGTCGCGGTTGGTAGAGGTGCCGAACGGGCTGATGCACGCTTTGATCGATGAGGTCGGGGCGGTGGTCGCCGCGGATATGGTGTGCCGCAGGGTGTTTCCGCCTGGTTTCGACGCGCTGGAGGCGGCGACAGCGGCGCGCGTCGACCTGACCGGAGCGCGCGGCGTCGCGGCGGATCCGCTCGAGCGCGCGGCCGCAGACCTTCGGCATGTCGAGCGGCTAGGCGGCCGGCTGTTGATCCCGAGTGACGCGGAGTGGCCCGCTTGGGCACTGCATCCTCTCGCCGCGCGGGCGGCGCCGCCGGGGGATGCGCACGACGACGAGTGGCGCGAGCTGCGGCCGTTCGCGCTGTGGGTCGTCGGCGCAGGACGGCTGGACACTCTGCTGGACCGCTCGGTGTCGATGGTCGGGACCCGCGCGCCGTCGGCGTATGGCGAGCACGTCGCCCGGCAGTTCGCGGGCGATCTCGCGGCGGAGGACTACACGGTGGTTTCCGGGGGTGCTTACGGCGTCGATGCGGCCGCGCACCGCGGGGCACTCGCGGCGGGTGGGACGTCCGTCGCCGTGCTGGCCTGCGGCGTCGACCGGCCGTATCCGACAGGGCACTCCCAACTCTTCCGCTCGCTCGCCGTGTGCGGGGCGGTCGTCAGTGAGTACCCGCCCGGCACGACGCCGGGCAAACATCGGTTTCTCAGTCGAAATCGGTTGGTCGCGTGTGGATCCCGCGGCGTGGTGGTGGTGGAGGCAGGGCAGCGGTCGGGCACGCGCAACACCGCTACCTGGGCTGCGCGGCGATCGGTGCCGGTGTGTGCGGTACCGGGACCTGTCACCACCGCGACGTCGGTCACCTGCCACGCCCTGATCCGTGAGGGAGCGGCAGAGCTCGTGACCTCGGCGGCACAGGTGATCGAGCGGGTCGGCGCGGTGGGCGAGTTCGCGCTCGAGGTCGACGCCCCGGGACGACCGACGGACGGTCTCACGTCCGCGCAGTTGCAGGTCCACGATGCGTTTCCGGCGCGCGCGACGGTCGGCGTCGCCGAGGTCTCACGCCGGTCCGGGCAGCCCACGTCGACCGTGCGCGCCGCCCTCAGTGTGCTGGAACTGCGCGGACTGGTCGAACCTGTGGGCGGCGTATGGCGCCTGGTGCGCTCCGCTCGCGGGGAGGTCGGGCAGTGACCGCGTCAGTCCACACAGGGCACGCCGCCGCCGCGCACGTTGGTGCCGGTGTCCGGGGTCGGCGTGGCCGCGGCGGCGTCCGTGCCGTCGCCCCCAGCGCTGTTGTCCCCGGAGGTGGAATCCCCGGCGCTGGCATCGCCGGAGGTACCCGGCGCTGCGGAGCGGTGTGGTGGCGCGGGTTTGTCGTAGCCGAACGCGATCCGAACTGCTTCGCGCACCGCATCGGTGTCGACCTCGTTGACGTCCTCGCCGTCGATGGTGGCGTACGACTGGATCGGCGGCGTGGTGAAGCGGAGCTTGCTCAAGCTGAGTCCGCTCATCTCCTGCGCGAACTCGGGAAGGTCCCAACCCGACGAGATCACTACATCGTTCTGGGTCGCAGTGATCATGTTCTCGATCGCGCCGATGTTCGACAGCGCTCCGTTGGTCTGCAGGGCGTGCAGAACCGATGCGACGAAGGCCTGCTGTCGGTGGGTGCGGTCGAGGTCGCCGTTCGCGAGCCCGTGCCTCTGGCGGACGAACGCCAGGGCCTGAGCGGCGTTGAGATGCTGGACCCCTTTGCGGAAGTTCGCACCCGAGTAGCTGTCGTACACCGCGTTGTTGAGACAGACGGTGACTCCACCCAGAGCCTTGGCGATGTCGTAGAACCCCACCAGGCTCACCTCGGCGAACCGGTCGATCGGCACGTCCAGGAACTGCTCGACGGTCTTGATCGTCTCGGTGCGCCCGGCTTCGCGGCCCTGTTCTTCGAGCTGCGCCGGATCGGTGACGCCCTGGGCGCTCAGGGCCTGCTCGGTCTGGTTCTTCATCAGACCGTAAGCCTCTTTGATCTTGACGTGGTCGTTGTCCTTGATCCCGGTCACGGGGACGTAGTCGTCGCGGGGGATCGACACCGCCGAAACCCAGCTGCGGTCGGCGGGGATGTGCACCAGGATGAGGGTGTTGGTGTTGTACCCACCCTCGTTGCCGTCACCGGCGTGGAGCTGGGCCAACACGTCGTCCGGCAATTGGTTGCCGTTGCGGTCCTTACGGGTATCGAGTCCGATCAAGAGGATGTTCTGGCTTCCGTCCACCGAGCGGCCGCCGCCCGCGCGGGACAGGGCGGACGAGAGGGAGAATCCACCGACGACCCGGCCCATCAGCCACCACGTGCCGCCAGTGACCACCAGTGCGATCACGGCGAGCAATGCGAAGGCCATGTGCATCCGGCCGTACCTGGGGCCGGCCGGGACGTCGGGCGCAGCCGGCGGCGGTGGCTGGGACCGCGACGGGGGCCGAGGTTGCGGGGACGGGCGCCGGGCTGGGGGAGGCTGCCGGGGTGCTCTCGGAGTGCGTCCGACGGGGCCTCCCTGCGGGGCCCGCCGATCGCCGGACTCGTTCGCGGAACGGCGCGTGCCCCATGCCGCACGATCTGGTTGACGTGCCACCGATCTACGCTCCGGCATCAGTGCTCCCGGAGCGTGGTCGCATTCCGGTGACCGGTAGAACGTTCGCGCATCGCTCGCCAGCCTACGGATCAGAACGCGCGGAGACGAACCGGTGTGATCCGGCGTGTCGCACACGCGTCGATGATTCGGACGATACGGACGGCGGTCACCTGGCCGAACTCGGTCAGATGGTGCCCGTCCCGACCAGCACGCCGATGATCAGCAATACCGCTGCGGTGATCAGATTGGCGCCCCTGTCGACCCACGCGCCTCGCAGCTGGTAACCCGCGACGGTTCCCAGGAGTGTGAGGCCCACGATCGTGGCCGCGGTGACCATCGAGAACGCGATGAGGGTGCCGACCGCGGCGGACACTCCGAGGGCGCTGGCCGCAAGGAACACGGGCAGGATAGTGAGATCCGGCGACGCCGCCGCGCCGAACGGGACCGCGAAGGCGAGTAACCGGGCGGCACGGCTGCGTTCTGCGTGATCCTTCGGGCGAGCATGGTGCGAGTGGTCGTGGTCGTGACCGTGGTCGCGGTCACCGACGGACTGGTCGTGGTCGTCGTGCGCGTCGCTGTGGTCACCGACGGAGTGGTCGTGGTCACCGACCGGGTGGCTGTGGTCGTTGTGCGGGTGGTCGTGGTCACCGACGAGGTGGTTGTGGTCATCGTGCAGGTGGTCGTCGTGTGCATGGTCGAGGTCGTCGTGCGGGTGGTCGTGGTCACGGTGTCCGTGTCCATGTCCGTGCGAGTGCGAGTGCGAGTGGGAGTGGGAGTGGCCGCCGTGCTCGTCGTGGGAGTGACCGTGGCCCCTGCCGGCGAGCTCGAGCACGAGGAACACCGCACCCGTGAGGGTCAGTAGCCCGCCCACGATCAGGTTCTCTCGGTGTTCGACAACCGACCTGAACTGCAGACCGACGGCGATGACCACCGCCCCGAGCAGTAGTGAGAACCCGACGTGAGCGCTGCCCGCCAGCGCGGACAGCCGGAGTACCCGCCTCAGTGAGTACCGCTGGGTACGCGCGAGAACCGCGAGCGGCATCCAGTGGTCGGGCAGCACTGCGTGTCCGAATCCGACTCCGGCGGCTGCGGCGATGAGTGCGGGTGCAGCGAGACTCATGAAGGAGACCTTAGCAGCATATCTGCGCATACAGGAAGATAGTCCGTCTGCGGATGTAATATCGTGGCACCGACCACGCCAGAGGGGAGGCCGCAGGAGTGGATCCGCAGCCGGCGCGTGCGCTCGCAAGCATCACCGGGCACCCCGACGATCCGTCGCCGGAGCACGTGCAACAGACCGCCACCATTCTCGGCATGCTCGCGGAGCCCACACGGTTACGCCTTCTGTGGGCACTGCGCCACGGCGAACTCGGCGTCGGGGCTCTCGCCGAGGCCGCGGGCTGTAGCCCTACCGCGGCCAGCCAACACCTCGCCAAGCTGCGGCTCGCCGGCCTCGTCCAGAACCGTGCCGAGGGCACCGCACGCCCGTACCGCCTCGCGGGCGGGCACGTGCTCCGGCTGCTCAACGAGGCCCTCGCGCAGGCCGACCACACGGTCACCGGTGCTCCGCACCACGATTAGGTGCCGGTGTCGCGATCCGGCGTGATGCGACGTCGGCGGGTGAGTCGCACGGCATGCCTACCGACGGTTCGAGTGGTAGCCGGGGTGGTGATCACTTGTGCTGGTCGCGGTGGTGATCGCGCAGTGGGTGGAAACACCCGCACGACGCGACCGCTCCGCCGCTGACCCGGCCGTATGGTGAGCGAGTGACCGATACCGAGCGAGCCCTGGCCGAGTACGAGACGTATCTGCGTCTCGAACGCGGCCGGTCTGCGCACACGGTTCGCGCGTACCTGGCGGACCTGCGCGGTCTGCTCGAGTTCGCCGACGGACGGGGCGTCGCCCTACGAGACCTGGACCTGGCGACGTTGCGTGCGTGGTTGGGGGACCGAGCCTCCGCCGGAGCAGCGCGCACCACGCTCGCCCGGCAGGCGTCGGCGGCGCGAACCTTCACGGCGTGGGCGGCCCGACGCGGCATGGTCGCGACCGACGCGGGTGTGCGCTTGCGAGCACCGCGGCCGCACCGCACCCTGCCGGCGGTCGTCAGCGCCGACGACGCGGCGGCAGCGCTGGCGAATGCAGCGTCGGGGGCAGCGGAGGGCGACCCGATGGCGGTGCGCGATCAGGCGATCGTCGAGCTGCTGTACGCGACCGGCATCCGAGTCAGCGAGTTGTGCGGCCTCGACGTCGACGGAGTCGATCGCGGCCGCCGCGTCGTCCGGGTGCTCGGCAAGGGGGACAAGGAGCGCGTCGTCCCGTACGGCGTGCCCGCGGCCACCGCGATCGACCGCTGGCTTCGTGAGGCCCGGCCTGCGCTCGCGACCGAGCGGTCCGGTCCCGCACTGTTCCTCGGCGCCCGCGGCGGACGGCTCGACCCGCGCGCTGCCCGCACCGTCGTGCATCAGGTCACCGGCTCTGTGACGGGGTCGCGCGAGTTGGCCCCGCACGGCCTGCGGCACAGCGCCGCCACGCACCTCCTGGAGGGCGGCGCCGACCTGCGCGTGGTCCAGGAACTGCTCGGCCACTCGTCGCTGGCGACCACCCAGCTGTACACCCACGTGTCGGTGGCGCGCCTGCGCGCTGTGCACGAGCAGGCGCACCCCCGAGCGTGATCAGGTGGGCTTCTTGCCTCGCCACACCCGCTCGAACGGCAGCCGCCAGGCGTGCGGTGCGATCAGCTGGTGGATCGAGTTGGGCCCCCACGAGCCGGCCGGGTACGACTTGACCGGTGGCGGGTTGTCGAGCAGCGGAATCGACCGCTCCCACAGCGACTCGATGCCGTCGGCGGTGGTGAACAGCGTGTGGTCGCCGTGCAGGGCGTCGAGAATCAATCGCTCGTACGCCTCGAGCACGTCACCCGCACGGGAGGTCTCCTCCGTGGAGAACTGCATCGACAGCTTGTCCAGCCGCATGCCCGGCCCGGGGCGCTTGCCGTAGAACGACAGCGACACCTTGGACTCGTCGGCCAAGTCGAACGTCAGGTGGTCGGGGCCCTGCGCCCCGATTCCCGAGTTGGCGGGGAACATCGACTTGGGCGCCTCCTTGAAGGCGATCGAGATGATGCGTTGGCCCTCTGCCAGTTTCTTTCCGGTGCGCAGGTAGAACGGCACGCCTGCCCAGCGCCAGTTGTCGATCCGGGCGCGCAGGGCGATGAACGTCTCTGTGTCCGACTCGGGGTTGACGCCGTGTTCGTCCCGGTAGCCGATGTACTGGCCGCGGACGACGTCCTCGGGCTGGATCGGCTCGAGCGACCGGAATACCTTGTTCTTCTCCTCGGAGATCGCGCGCGGTTCGAGCGCGGTTGGCGGTTCCATCGCCACGAACGCCATGACCTGAAAGAGGTGAGTGACCACCATGTCCTTGTAGGCGCCCGTGGGCTCGTAGAACGCCGCTCGGGCATCGAGGCCCAACGACTCGGGGATGTCGATCTGCACGTGGTCGATGAAGTTGCGGCTCCAGATCGGTTCGAAGAGCCCGTTGGCGAACCGGAACGCGAGGATGTTCTGTGCCGCTTCCTTGCCCAGGAAGTGGTCGATCCGGAAGATCTGGCGTTCTTTGAACGTCTGGTGCAACTCTGCGTTGAGCGCGATCGCGCTCTCGAGATCCTGGCCGAACGGCTTCTCCATGATCACGCGTGAGCGGTCGATCAGCTTTGCTTCCTTGAGCAGGGTGATCACGGCGCTGGCCGCCTTCGGCGGTACGGACAGGTAGTACAGGCGCTGCACGCCGGGTCCGAGTTCCTTCTCCTCCTTGGCGACGCGCGCGGCCAGGGCGGCGGGGCCCGCCGACTGCGCCACGTACGACAGCAGCGGCGCGAACTCGGCCCATTGCGCATCGGTGAGCTTGCGGGCACCGACCGATTCGATCGATTCCCTCGCGAACGCCCGGAACTGATCGTCGGTCAAGTCGTCGAGGGAGGTGCCGATGATGCGCATCCCGCTGGTGAGGTTGGAGACCGCGAGATAGGCGAGCCCGCACAGCAGTTTGCGGCGGGCGAGGTCACCCGTGGCGCCGAAGAGGACCACCACGAACGGTGGGCAATCCACTTGGTTCTTCCGCGGGCGGGCTGCCGGGCTCGGATAAGCGATCGTCTGGGCGGCGCGCAGCCGCTCCTCGGGTGTTACGTCGTCGTTGTCTGTGTCGTTGGCGAGGCTCGTGTCGTCCACGTCGACAATCGTTACACCTATCGCTGCTGTTCGTCGGTTAGCGGGCGTGGATTGTGGTTTCGAGAGGCTGTATCAGAGGCAGGAGGCGGACCGGGGCTGCTCCCACCAGCAGCCGCGGATCGAGATATCTGGCGGTGTGCCCTGACCCGCGTCGTAGTCCCCAGTGCAGGCATGCCGTCCGCGGGCATCCGGGATGACCGGCGGCGACGGTCCCGAGGGGTGAGCCCCGCGCCACTTCGTCGCCGACCGCGACGGCCGCCTGGCCGAGCGGTTCATATGTGGTCAGGAACCCGCTGGGGTGCAGGATCGATGCAGCCGTGCGCCCGTCGATCCGGCCCACGAAGTGCACCGTTCCCGGGCCGGCCGCATACACCGTCTGCCCCGGCGCCGCGGCGAGGTCGACGCCGCGATGGCCGGGCTCCCATCGCTGGGTGGGTGGCGCGAACGCGCGGACCACCTCGGGACGCGGATGCAGCGGCCAGTCGTACGTCCCGAGGGCCGCCGACGGTGCGGGTCCCCCGGCCGCCAGCAGCAGCACCAGCAGGGGGATCACGCGCAGCAGTGGGGCCATGCCTCGATGGTGCGCCCGGACGCCGACCGCCAGGGACGCGCCGACCGCCCCCTGTGGACGGACCAACTCTTCATCCACAGTTGGGCGGAACCCCTTGCGGCGGTCGGGATCAGCGCTCGCCTCGATTCGGGCGGACGATCACTCTGGTGGCGTCGTCGACCCCATGGCTTCGGTGATCAGTCGGATGGCGCCGATGATCCGGTCGAACGAGATCGACGGGTCCGCTGCGCGTTGTAGTCCTGCGCCGAGTAGGACGCTGACCAGTAGCAGGGCCATCTGATCCGGGTCGGCGCTCGGGTTCCCGTGTGGGCCGCTCACCGCCTGCAAGCCCACCTGCCAGGACGCGCGCAGCGCTGCGTACCGGCGTCCGAACGAGTCGAGGACCTGATCGTCGGTGCAGGCCGCGGCGACCTCGACTTCGAGGCGG
>CAJCHX010000380.1 GCA_903970215.1 Acidobacteriaceae bacterium | reverse complement strand
CCAGCAGCGCGTCGTCGACCAGGGTGCAGGTAGCGCCCGCAGCCGCCGCGCCCGCCTGCGCGGCCTCCGCGAACGCCGGCGTGGCGAACAGCGCCGATGCCGTGGTGTTGGCGAGGTAATACGCCACCTCGCGCTCCTTGAGCAGCGGGTTCATCGGTACCGCGACCGCGCCCGCCCGCATCACGCCGTAGAACAGGATGGCGAAGGCGGGAACGTTGGGGATCATGATTCCCACCCGGTCGCCGGGGTTGATGCCCTCGGCGGCGAGGTGCGTCGCCACTCGCGCTGCGGCGTCGTCGAACTCGGCATAGGTATAGGTCAAGTCGTCGCACTTGAGCGCCAAGTGGGCTGGGTCCGTCGCGGCCGCGCTGACGAGGTTCTCGGCGAGGTTCGCGCTCTTGGAGACTGCTGTGGAGGAAGGGGGCTGTGCGTTGGTCATCTGTGTTCTCCGGGATCGGGCTGTGAGTGCCTACATCCAGGGTGACGCCCGCCGTGCCGAAAGCCGATGGTGACCGGAACAACGTCTGCGGCCCGTGGGTGTCACGGCGCACAATCTGTGGCGAGCGCCTGACTCGGCGCATCGGCGCCCATCAGTGCCCGCGGATCCGGAACCGGGCGGCGGCCTCGAACGCGAGGCACAACTCCGCGACGCCGCGAGGTGTCGACGTCGACCTGTTGGTCAGCTGCTCGATACGCCGTAGCCGGTGCCGCACCGTGTTCGGATGGCAGAACAGATCGGCGGCCGCGGCGGCGACGTTCCCGTCGTGCTCCTCCCACGCGCGGAACGTCGCGAACAGCGGCTCGGCGTCGTCTTCGGCGAGGTCGAGCAGGCCGCCCAGCATGGTTCGCGCGACCTCGATGCTCGCCTCGGGTGCGGAGGCCACAGCGACGCCCAACGCAGAATTGTCGAAGACTGTCACAGCCTCGCCGGGCCCGGAGAGCGCGATCCGCGCATAGCGCAGCGCATGCGGTGTGAACCGGAGCTCGGAGAACGGAGCGCTGACACCCACGCGAGTGGTCGCCGTACGCCGGAGGAGATCGATCACCTGCGATCGAACGACCTCACTCGAGGTGTGCACGATGCCGATCTGTTGGTCGGGTAACAGTCGCCACGCGGAGTGGACGCCCAGGGCGCGCAGCCGCCCGTCGATGCCGGGCAACGGCGCCCTTCCCACCGCCGGCGCCTCGGCCGCGATCGCCAGGTACGGGCCCCGGGTGGGGATCCGCAGTAGCTCGGCGATCTCCCACAGGCTCTGCTCACTGCCGATCCGGCCCTGCAGCAGGTGCTCGGTGAGTGCAGCACGCTCGGCCTCCTGATCGAGCACCATCTGCGTCGCCTGCTCCCGGTGGGCGTTGGCCATGGCATCGGTGAAGACGTCATGGGCCTCCCAGATCCGCCGCGTCACCGCCAACAGCGCCGCGCGGCTCACCACGGGCTCGGCCTCCGTGATGGCCGTGATCTCGAGCCACACCCGGATCATCGCGACGCGATACGCGTGCATCACGGCGGGCAGCGGAACCCCCAACTCGGCGCGTGACGAACCGGTGTCGATCGCGGGCGACACGTCGAATGCCGAGGCGGATGCCAGCGCGTCGGCGACGAACCGGATGTTCCGCTCGAGCACAATGTAGGACGGTTCGTCGCAGATGCCGAGGCCATCTATTCGTACGAGGGCACCAGGGAGATGAACACACTGATCGTGGGTAAGGCGATCACCGGGCTCAGCGCCTTCGTCTGAGGCCCGTACCGGCTCTCTGGAACGATTCCAGGGATGTCGCTGAGGGCGTAAGGTGGCCCTTATGCAGGACGCGGCGCGCGGCGGCTCCCCCGAGGAGCGGTTGCGCGCTGTCGGCCTGCGGATCACGTCTCCGCGGGTCGCGGCGTTGTACTTCCTGGATGAGCATCCGCACGCGACGGCGGACGACGTCGCGGAAGGCCTCCGCGCCCAGCTCGGCGCGGTCGCGACCCAGACCGTGTACGACGTGCTCCGGGCCTGCACCGAGCGGGGGCTGCTTCGCAGGATCGAGCCCGCCGGCTCAGCCGTACGTTACGAGGCCCGCGTGGGGGACAACCACCACCACCTGGTGTGCCGGAACTGCGCCGTCGTGGTCGACGTCGATTGCGTCGTGGGGGCGCCACCGTGCCTCACTCCCGATGACGACCACGGCTTCGCGGTGGATGAGGCCGAGGTGACGTTCTGGGGTCTGTGCCCAGAATGCCAAGCTGTGCAAGCGGATACAGGCGTCGTCCCGCTGCGGGACGCGAACATCAACCCTTCGAAACCGACAGAGTAAGAAATGGGAGTGCCCGAATGAGCCTGGACGTCCTCTACACGATCTCGTCGACCGCGAGCGGCGGCGGACGAGACGGACATGTCAAGTCGGCCACCGGCCGCCTGGATCTCGATCTGCGTCCCCCCAAGGAGCTGGGCGGCAACGGCGAGGGCAGCAACCCCGAAGAGCTGTTCTCGGCGGGCTATGCCGCCTGCTTCCTGGGCGCCATCCTCGCTGTCGCCCGGGGCGAGAAGGTGGCCGTTCCCGCCGATTCGACGGTGACGGTAACGGTCGGCTTCGGCAAGACCGCCACCGGATTCGGGCTCAACGCCGCGATCGCCGCGAGTCTGCCCGGTCTCGACCAGACCGAGGCGGAGTCCCTCGTCGCCAAGGCGCATCAGCTGTGCCCGTACTCGAATGCCACCCGCGGCAACATCGACGTAGACCTGACCACGTCCGTCTGACCTCGACATCGACGGGCCGTTCGCTTCCACAGCGGACGGCCCGTCGTGTGTCTGCGCCGTGTTCTCTCCGCCGGGTCAGCGGGTCAGTGCGTAGCGATAGACCGGTCGGGTCAGCGCGAGCGCCGCGACGTACAGCACCATCAGGCATGCCGCCGCCGATGCGAGGATGCCGCCCATCGGCTGGCCGTTGTGGTCGGCGGCGTAACGGCTCACGGCGTCGGTATACGTGTGCGGCAGACCCAGCAGCACCAAGCATGCGGAGAGCGCGAACCCCGCGAACACGGCGGCCGCGAACAGGAGCACCGCCCATGCCGCACCGAACAGGCTCGGCAGACCCAGAAGCGCCATCGCACCGCATGCGATCAACGCGGCGATGCAACAGGCCAGCACCGCAACTGTCCGGAGGCCGAGCGGCGACGACACGAAGCCCGCCGCGCCGTCCGGTCCGCCGGTCGCGAGCAGCGCCGACGCTTGGAGGATTCCGCCGACGGCCAGGGCGGTCGAGCCGGCTCCGCACGCCAGGCTCACGAGCGCCCACAGCAGGACCGCGGGCCCTCGTCGCGTCCGCGCCACCGCTCAGCCCAGCCGCGCCTTGACGGCGGCCGAGAGGCGTTTGCCGTCCGCAGCACCCGCCGCCTTCGCCGTCGCGACCTTCATGACCTGCCCCATGTTGCGCACCGTCGGGTCCGTGCCGAGTTCCGCGCGTACCTCGGCCACCGCGGCGTCGGCGATGGCCGCCACCTCGTCGTCGCCGAGCTGCGTCGGCAGGTAGCGAGACATGACCTGGGCCTCGGCGCGCTCCTTGTCTGCCAGCTCAGGGCGGCCATTGGTGGCGAACACCTCGGCCGCCTCCCCGCGCTTCTTCACCTCACGCGCGACGACCTTGAGGAATTCGTCGTCGGTGAGCGCGTGCGCCGTGCCGGCGGTCTCCTCGGTCTGTATCGCGGAGAGCAACATCCGCAGAGTGCCGGTGACCAGCGTGTCCTTCGCCTTCATGGCCTCCTTGAGGTCGGCCCGGATCGCTGCTTTCACTTCTGACATGGATCTCAAGGTACGCCGACGCGCATCGGATGTGCCGCGGGCGTCCGGTGCGTATCCTGGGACGATGCCACCTGCTGCGCGTAATCTCTCGCCCGTCCTCAAGGCGGGTGCCACTGTGGTCGGCGCCGGCCTCGGGGCCGTTGCGTATGCGACGGTGTTCGAGCGCAATGCGTTCACCCTCCGCGAGCAGACCCTCTCGATCCTGCCGCCAGGTTCGCCGACCCTGCGCATCCTCCATCTGTCCGACCTGCACATGACGCCCGGGCAGCGGTTGAAGCAGGCGTGGGTCACCGAACTCGGCCGGCTCGAGCCCGATCTGGTGGTGAACACCGGCGACAATCTCTCGCATCCGCGTGCGGTTCCGGCTGTGGTGCAGGCGCTCGACTCCTTGTTGGCCCGCCCCGGACTGTTCGTCTTCGGCTCCAATGACTACTTCGGTCCCACGCCCAAGAATCCGGCGAAGTACTTCGACAAGAACCACGAGCGCCAGCACGGCGCACCGCTGCCGTGGCAGGACTTGCGCGCCGCCTTCGCCGAACGCGGCTGGCTCGACGCC
>CAJCHX010000379.1 GCA_903970215.1 Acidobacteriaceae bacterium | reverse complement strand
GCCGGCCTGAGCGCCTGCCGGCGCTCCATCCGCGCCGCCGGCAGCGCCATCCGGGCGGTGCACCGCCACCAGCCCGAGCGCGTCGAGGCCCACCTGGCCGACTGCGAGGCCGCCGTCCGGGAGGCCCAGTCCGCCCTCGAGCCGTACCCGTCGATCGCCCACGCCGGGTTCCTCCACGACGCCGAGAAGGAGTTCGTCGAGGCCCGCCTCACCCGCGCCCTCGTCGCCGGCGACGAGCTGCTCGGCCCCCAGGCCCTCGGGGTCGGCGTGCCGGCCTGGCTGAACGGCCTGTGCGAGGCCGCCTCCGAGCTGCGCCGCCAGATCCTCGACCAGCTCCGCCACGGGCACCTCGGCAGCGCCGAGGCGCTGTTCGCGTCCATGGAGGACGTGTACGACCTGCTCGTCGGCGTCGACTACCCCGACGCCATCACCGGCAGCCTCCGACGCCACGCCGACGCCCTGCGCGCCGTGCTCGAACGCACCCGCAGCGACCTGACCACCACCGTGTTGCAGGCCGGTCTGCGCTCCGCCCTCGACGCCCACGCCGCCGAGGACCACGCCGAGGGGTGAGGGCCGGTGCGCTAGCATCACCTGTCCCTCGGGGGTGTAGCTCAGCCCGGTAGAGCGCTACGTTCGCAACGTAGAAGTCGTGGGTTCAAGTCCCATCACCTCCACCCCGAAAGCCCAAGTCGAAGGGGGCAGATTTGGGCCGGCTCAGAGTACCGGTGGCCGACACCTTGATTAGCCGTGATCCCCGCAGATATGGGTGCCCAGCCCGCATCACCTCCCCAGCGTGGTTGCCAGCAGGTCAGTCGACAGTCGCTGCGCCGTCGACGTCGGGGACATCGGGTTCCTCATCCTCGATGTCATAGACGCCTGCGATCTCCGAGGCCGGCGTGGCCACACCGATCGCCTGCTTCCCAGTCGCAGCTGCGATCAGGTTGAGCAGAGCGAGCCGACGAGCCTCGAAGTAGCCGTCGAAGTCATCGGCAGCCAGCCGCATGGGGTCGATCTGGTGGACAGCGATCCTGCCCTCCACGACGTCCTGCGCTACCTCTGCCCGTGTTGCCAGCAGCGGAAGGTACTTGGAGGGAGCGCGTCCACCGATGATCCGGTTCGTGGCGGCGGAGATGGCAGTCTTGTTCACGATGCTTTCGCGGCGAATATCGTCGATCCCGTTGGTATGGCACCACGCCTTGGGAAAGACATGGTGAATGTCCACGGCGAGGAGGTGATGGCTGGCGAGATCAATGTCCTCGTCGTAGAGCCAATCCGGGCAGCCTTTGGCCATCAGCAGAGCATAAATGCCCTTGTAGGCGGCCGAACCTCGGGTGCGTAGAGACAGTAGACGGTTAGGTTCGAAGGACGAGTCGGCCACTGTGGAAGGCTCGGTGCTGGAGCCGCCGACCCACTCGACAACCTGTACCAGGTCGTTGGCAAATCGGGTCTCGGTCGCACCGCCGTACGCCTCCCCCAGCACGCCGCACCAAAACCATCGCCGGATCTTATCCACTGCACCGATCGTCTCGGCCTTGGTCCCCAATGCCACATGGATAGCGGCAAGCGGGACCAGCTGGGTGCGGTAAGGGACATCGCGTGCTTCGAAGACGTGTGACAGGTTCAGGAACTTGGCCGCCCAGTCGAAACCCTGCTCGACTTCGTCGGCCCACCTGCGGTACTCGTCGACGGTCAAGTCCAGGATCGCCGAGCGCCGGCACGATACTGCGGGTGCCTTCTCTGACTTCTCCGGTTCCCAATCGTCGTGTCGGCGCCGAGTCGCCGACAATGTGACTGCCTGGAGAAAATCGGTGCTCTGCAGGCCACGCAGCACTCGGTAACGCCCGGTGAGGCGTCGGTAGCGGATGTCCCAGTCGGCCCGCAGGTCGAAGTGGGTTGCGGCAAAGGTGGCGGTGAGCAGCTCGAAGACGTCGAGCACAACACCGCCGGTATTGACCTTCTCGAACACGGTGCACACGGCGCCGCGCGGAGTCTCCTTCTTTAAGACGATAACGGGCACGGTGTAGCCCACCAGATTCTTGAGCACCCGGTCATAGAACGCCTTCCAGCGCTCCATGCCTCCTGGCGAGGCCATGGCGTAGCCGTTGGCCCACTCGAACACCTCTCCGGCATCGAACACCAGCGACAGCGGGAAGTGGCCCTCCTGCTGCTCCAGCCTCCGAGACGACAGGTCGAGCGTGACGTCTCTCCCAAAATTGTCCCGTAGCATCCGGTCTTCCGGCACGGCGACTACGGCCTCCTCGCGGTCGATGTCGCCGTCAAGGCAACGGTCGATCGATAGGTAGTACCAACGGTCGATCCGCTTCTTGTTCCGAGAGTCCTGCGTGTGCACCACCTCCCCCGAGGCGAGGGACTGGTACAACGAGGTGAGCCGCTGCTGACCGTCGAGGATCAGCTGGTCGGCTTCTTTGACAAGCTGTTGCTCCCTCACTCCACTCACTGCTCGAGATGCGAACTGCACGTCGCCACCGCCGGTCTCGAGGAGCATGACCACCCCAACCGGATAACCCAGCGACACTGACGCCAACAATCCGGTGATCCTGTCGTTGTCCCACTTCCACTCCCTCTGGAAGTCAGGCAACCGGATCTTGCCGCTGCCAACGTCTTTCAAGAGGTCACCGAGGTTGATGTCAGGGCTGTCGAAGGGCACGAACAGACACTTTTCCACCATGGGTGCTGCGCCGCCAGCTTTGCGCCGCCAGTGACACGCAGGGAAACGAGGCGGCCCGGTCAGCAGAGACAGGGGCCATGACATCGGCCCTGTCCGGGCGGGCCAAGCTCCTACGAGTGCCTTGTCTCTTGTCCGTGCTCCTCCATCATCTGAGCGAAGAACTCCCAGGTCATGCGGAACTCGGTCTTCTTCGACCGACTCGGCCTCCAGTCGATGGAGCCCTTGCTCAGGTGGAGTTCGCCAAGCTTCGCTCCTCCACTCCTGACCTCAAACTCGACATCAGTGTTGATGACAATCCCTTCGGGCAGGGACATGGTGATCTTGTGTGCGGGCATCCGGGTCCCCCGGGGTATCGATTGCTGCGGAGGAGAGTCCTCCGTTGCGCTCGGACAGTAGCGAGGGAATCGCCATAGCTGCCGGATGAGGCAGGGTCGGCTGGTACGGTCCACCTCGGCGCAGAGGAGACGAGGCTTTGACCGCAGCGGATCTGTCCGACCCGATCATCAACTCGCCCTACGAGCCGCCCTCGGCGCACTTCGAGATCGGCCACCAGGGGCCGACCGGAGTCCTCATCCCGGGCCGGCGTCCAAGCGAGTCGTTCGTCCCCGTCCCCCCGAGCCGCAAGGGCCGATCTTCCGAGCAGCAGCCACTCGACTTCGACCTGACCGGTGAGCGCCGGGAGGTCAATACCCTCATCAATGACATCCGCCGAGAGGTGGAGCGCTGGCGGGCCAGCAACTGGAACGGCGTCACCCCCTACACCCGCAAGCTCCTCGCCCACTGGGCGGCCCAGCCGCCGGTCCGGGACGACCCGGTCCTGTTCTGTCAGCGGGAGGCGGCCGAGACAGCCATCTTCCTGGCCGAGGTGGCCGGCCGGTACAACACCGCCGACTACCGCCGCCGGTTGGAACCGGACAACCGGCTGCACAACGACGGGCTGCCCCGGGTCGGCCTCAAGATGGCGACCGGGACGGGCAAGACCGTCCTCATGGCCATGCTGATCGCCTGGCAGACGGTCAACAAGGTGATGACCCCGAACGACTCCCGCCCCCTGCGGCTGGACAGAACATAGGAGCGTTCCAGAGTTAAATCGATAACTGAGCACCTCGTCTCGGTGGGTCAGGGCGAGGGTTGCGTCACCACCTCCACGTCGGCGTCCGTGCTCACGTCCCGAAGGCGGCGTGATCAACCCAAATCCGTCAACGGTTTGGAAGGACAGGCCCCGGAACCCGCGGCCCGGCCCTCGTATTGCAATTCCACTCATGGGCCGTAACACGACGCTTCCGACTGACATTGTCTAAGCTAGTTGCGCTGTCGTTTCCGAAGCCCGCTCGCACAGAACGACCGGCTACGGGCTCGGAACACCAGGCTCTAGTGTGGCGGCCCCCAACGGAAACATTTCCGCTTGCACCTTGCAATAGTCAGCACTGCTCAGACCAACGTAGCGTGGCCAATACGCAGAAATGACAAACGTCCGTCCTTTGCTATTCTGTTCCGTTGCATTACTGGGGACGGTGTTTTCGCTTGCAGTATTTTCGTACACATGTCCCGCAAGGGGACCGCTCGTCACGTGAAGAGTAAATGTCGCGTTAAGGCCGATTGGATAGGTTTTCGGGTCTCGGACGGCCGCCGTGCACTCCCAGGGAAGATTTGGACCCTGTGGTTGAAAGATATGACTTGCGCTTATGAGCTGTAAGGGCACTCGTTCAGGCTGTTGAGCTGGCCTGTACGCGACTCCGACGACCTTGCATGATGCATCTCCAGCAAGTTCCTGCATCTGCCAGGTTTCACGCTCAGATGGGGGGATATCGTAAGAATATGTCTGCAGCTCGGCTCCTGACGCTAGCTGCACGGTGACACGAGCGTCGATAGCTACCTCTTTCGGGTTGACAACAGAGCCACCACAATAATAGACCGTGCCGGCTAAACTCCCACTTGTATAAATTGCGTCTGCTAACGGCAGAGATTGGAAATTTGAGTTCGAATCGGCTCTGCTTGCAATTCTTGTTGTGGAAGTCTTTGATGAATGGACCAGCGCCGCCTGAACAAGGATGAATACTAGAGCCGCACTGACCACGGCAACGACTACGAGAAAGCGTTTCTTATTATAGCTTCGCCGCCTATTCTTAGACAATTTCTTTACGGTCGTCGCAGGAGGATTGAAAGCGGCTGCTTGACGCCCACCATCCGGTTGAGTTGGTCTCTCGTCCGACCAGCTACTCACGTTGTGTGCCTCTTTTCCTCTTTCATACCCGACCGTGACTCTAGCGGCTCTTCACAATCGACGGTGTAGGTGGGGTCGAAAGCCGCCGGCTTCGAGGAGGCAGCGGGCTATGTAGTTGGTGAGGTTCCGGAAGCCCAGAGCCGACCCGCGGAGGTGCTCGAGTCGGCCATTGATCGCCTCCGTCGGCCTGAGCCTGACCCGGTTTGGTGGAGACGGGGTTTAGGTGATGGTGGCTGCGTACTCGACCGGGCTGCGGTGGCCGAGGACGGTCTGGTGGCGTTGACGGTTGTAGAACACCTCGATGTAGTCGAACAGGTAGAGCTTCGCCTCCCGGCGGGTCGGGAACCAGATCGATCCTCGGATCCAGGTGATCTTCCGTTTCAGGGTCGACCAGAAGGTCTCCATGGCCGAGTTGTCGTAGCAGTCGCCGGTGGACCCGAAGCTGACGTCCAGGCCGGCCAGGGTGGCGGTGGCGTGAAGGGCAGCGACGTGTAGGCGCTGCCCCGGTCGCTGTGATGGACCAGCCCGTCGGGGTCGGGGGTGGCCCGGGACAGGGCCATGACCAGGGCGTCGACGACCAGGTCGGCGTCGGGGGAGGGGCCCATGGCCCAGCCGATCAGGCCCCGATGGCACAGGTCCCGGACCCCGGCCAGATGCAGCTTGCCCTCGCCGGTGGGGATCTCGGTGGTGTCGGCCACCCACCGGCTGTTGGGCCGGGCCGCGGTGAAGTCGCGTTGCAGCCGGTCAGGGGCAGGGGCCACATCGGTCCGGCCTCGACTAGGGCGCGGCGACCGCCGGCGTGCGGGCGCCCCGGTGCCCGGGCC
>CAJCHX010000378.1 GCA_903970215.1 Acidobacteriaceae bacterium | reverse complement strand
GAAAGCGGCAGCGCGCGCGCTGCTCTCAGCGACGAAGGATCATGCCTACGCGACGTCGACCAACTGCAGGCGCTGGGAGTACCGGTGGAGACGATCCTCGGTACGAAGGAGCTTGACAGGCCGTTGATCGAGGCGATCTGCCTCGGCTACCTCGCCGGGGCCGCCGCCCGCGGGTCGGCCTTGCCCGGGGCGCGCCCGCCCCGGCACGACGTGACGGCTTTCCTGATGGACGAGAACCTCGTCGTCCAAGCCGCCGAAGGAGAGTCGATCCTCCGTCTGCCCTGGTTCGAGCAGGAGCTGTTCGTCGGCAGGCAGCTGCCCGATGCGGTGGAGATCCCAGGCAAGATCCGCCTCCTCGCTGTGGACAGGTACCGGGAAGCGCTGCGAGGCAGCCGCACCGAGTATGCGTTCACGAGCTACGGGCACAGCTTCTCGGTCGATGCCATCCCTGTCAGCGACGCCGCGGGGCGGACCCACCATGTGATGGCGATTGCGACACCTGGCCGTCCTGCAGGCTCCGCGGTCAGTCGCGCGGCGCGCAGCGCTGATCAGCTGCAGCAAGCGGCGCAGGAGGCCGAGACGCAGGCCCACGACTTCCTCGCCCGCGGGCACCGCAGGTCGGCGGCCTTGGCCTTCCAGCGTGCCGCGGCGAGGCGCCAGGCAGCGGACCGGGCTCGCCGACACGCCGAGCGGCTGGCGGAGCAAAACGCGCCCCCGCGGCTGACCCAGCGCGAAGTGGAGATCTTGACTCTGGCCTCGCACGGCTGCAGCTACGCCGAGATTGCCGACCAACTCGTCCTCGCCACGCCGACCGTGAAGACACATTTGCGCCACTGCTACGCAAAACTCGGCGTGCCGGACAAAGCCGCCGCCGTTGCCGCGGCGTTGCGTCACGGACTCATTGATTAGACCCGCTCGGCGCGACTGAGCCCTCCGCTGCACGGGCCCCCGCCTCGGCGCAGATGCAGCCTGCACGGAGCTCCGCGACAGCTTCACGGTGAGGATGTCCTCAAGCAGGTCCAAGAACCCGGGGACTGGTCAGTCGCTCGTGAGAGAGACTTGACTCAGTCGAGCGCGCGCGACGCCACTACCGGGGGTCCGCCGGAGCTCAGCAGTGGCCGACGTGATCGACTTGGCCGAGCGGCTCGACGCCGGCCGAACACTCCGGCGCAACGCGAGCGGGGGGCGGTGGTGCGAGTGGGTTGACAGACCTCGCGCAGCTGGTTATAACCCCACTGCATGAGATTTAGTTCCACTGAAATTCGAGCTGAGCTCTTCACGGAGGCGCTGCGCCGTGTGCCGACGTCGGTGACGCTCGTGACGACCTACGTCGACCTGCGTCCGTGGGGCCAGACGGTTTCGGCGTTCGCGTCGGTCTCGGCGGATCCCCCCGCGGTGCTCGTGTGCATCAACCGCCGGACCGCTACGTACGCCAGCCTTCAGAATTCCGGGGCATTCGGCGTGTCGTTCCTCGCCGACACGCAGCGGCATGTCGCTGAGGCAGGAGCCGCGGCGGGAACCACCAAATTCCTCGAGCAATACACGCCCGAGGAGCGCAGCGGCTACAGCCCGGAGTACGGCCTCGGCGTCGGCAGCATCGAGTCGGTGCCAGCGCGCCAGTACTACGCGTCACAGGCGCCTGTCACCTCGCCCATCGTGCACGGCGCCTACTGCCACTTGGACTGCTCGATCGCGCGCATCGTCGAGGTTGGCACGCATGCCGTGATCATCGGCGCCGTCGAAGCCATCGGCGAGGGCGAGGGCGACCAACTGCCGCTCCTTTATCACGACCGTACGTTCCACGCCTTGGGCGACAAGGTTCAGTCCCAGCCCCGGTCACACCCGGAGCTCGGCCAAAACCCGCTCCGCGTGACTGCAGCGACTCCCTGAGTAACAACGACCGAAGGACGCATTCACATGTCAGTCGAGCAAGTGGCGCCGCGGCCCACCCAGAACAAGACCCTGCTCAACGGGGACGAGTACCGAGCCTCCCTGCGGGACGGACGCCGCGTGATCGATGCCAACGGCAGAGAGATCGAAGACGTCACGCAGCATCCCGCCCTCAAGCGCGGGATTGACTCGTTGGCGAGCACCTTCGACGACCAGTTCGACCCCGCAAAGCGGGACGTCCTGACCTACGTCGACGAGGAAACAGGCGAACGCTATGGCCGCGGCTGGAAGGTGCCACGCACCGTTGAAGATCTTCAGATGCGGCGAGAGCTGATTCGGTACACGACCTACGAAACCTTCGGGGTCTTCGGTCGTCCACCCGATTACTGCCCGCAGAACCATCTCGGTCTCCTGACCATCATCGACAAGCTCGAGGCCCAGAACCCCGCCTGGGTCGAGAACGTGCATGACTTCGTCAAATGGGGCCGTGAGAACAACGTCCTCAGCGCCGACGTCGTCGCCGACGTCCAGTCAGATCGCAACATCCCGGTCGCGCAGAAGCCGGGACGTCTGCGCTGCGTGGAGGAGCGCGACGGCGGCCTTGTCCTCTACGGCGCCAAGCCGTGCGCCTCTCTGGCGGCGCAGGCTCACATCGGCACGATCCGCACTGTGCTCACGCCCGGCGCCGACCCGGATGCCACGCTTTTCTGCGCAGTTCCGGTCAACGCACCAGGGTTGACGCTGGTGCTGCGCGAGCCGGTCGCCGAGCTCTCCAATCGTGAGGACCATCCGCTCGGTGCCCGCGGTGAAGAAGCCGACGGCATGTTGATCTTCGACCACGTCTATATCCCGCCTGAGCGGGTGTTCAGCTTCCGCCGCACTGAGATGCAGGGGCTCTACCACCAGCTGGGAGCGCTCGCGCTCTCGCACGTGTTGACGCGGCTCTCGTACCGCGCAGAGATCTTTGCCGGCACTGCGCAGCTCGTCGCAGAGGTGCTCGGCACGACGGCGATCCCGCAGGTGCGCGATGCGATCAGTGAGATCACCGCATACGCGGCGACACTGCGGGCCTTCACGATCGCCTCCGAGCAAGAGGCGAGGATGCATAACGGTGTCATGGTCCCTGCCGACACGTTCGTGACGCCGGGGCGTCTGTACTCAGTTGAGCACTACCCGCGAATCATGCAGTTGCTGCGTGACATGAGCGGCCAGGGGCTGATCAGTCGATTCACCAGCGCCCAGTTCGACCATGACGAGATCGGCGCAAAGCTCGAAGAGTTTCTCCCCGGAACAGGCGTGTCCGCTCGCGCCAAGAACCAACTCTTCAATTTCGTCTGGGATCTGACGTCAAGCAGTCACGCGATGCGCGTCGCCCTGTTTGAGAATGTCAATTCGACCCCGCCGGCGGCCATGCGCCACCACCTCTACCAGGCGTTCGACCGCAGCGAGTGGACGCAAGCGGTGCGCGAGTTTGCCGGAGTCGATGAGGTGAAGGAACGCTGAGCTCGGCTGGGGCCTGAAGGTGGGCCGCCGGGACCCGACATAGGGGTCGCGGCAGCTCACATCGTTGTGCACTAACCATCGTGGGAGTGCCGCCGGGCACTCTGGGGGTCTTGTGAGATGAGGAGAGGGATCATGGCTTTGTTGCCAAGGAAGCGTCCGCGCGCCGATGGCGCAGCGGCGGCTGGAACTGACGGAATCGGACTCGTCGAATCCCATGGGATCGACTACATCCCGCTCGCTGAGCGGCATTCGAGCCCGTGGAACCTGTTCACCGTGATGATGGGCCAGGCGTTCTTCCTGGGCAACCTCGTCATCGGCTGGCTGCTCATCTCCTACGGCCTCGGCTGGTGGAGCTCTGTCTCGGCGATCCTGATCGGCAATGCCCTTGGGGCGCTCATCATCTGCCCAGGCGCGTTGCTCGGACCTCGCACCGGCACCAACGGCCCCGTGAGCAGCGGAGCGTTCTTCGGCATTGTCGGGCGGATCATCGGTACGGTCGTCTCCCTCTTCACAGCCATTGGTTTCGCCGCGCTTGCGGTGTGGACCAGTGGTCAGGCCGTCATTGCGGGAATGAACCGCCTCGTCGGCCTTCCGATGACAAATACGACGTACGCGGTCGCATACGGAGTGATCGCCCTCATCTGCTTCCTCGTCGCGCTCTACGGTCACGCCAACGTGGTGGCCGCCCAGAAGTTCCTCGTCGTCGCCGTCGGCCTGCTGATGTTGGTGGGCACAATCATCTTCGCCAGCAAGGTCAATATCGGCTACACCGGCGGCCACTACATCCTGACTGGCGGCTTCTGGCCCACCTGGAGCCTCGCGGTCGCGACCACCGCGGCGCTGCCGATCTCGCTCGCACCGTACGTCAACGACTACGCGCGGTACGTCTCCACAAACGCCAGCGACCGAAGGATCAGCGGCTCCGTGTTCCTCGGCTGCGCGGGCGGGGTCGCCGTGACCATGCTGTTCGGCGTGTGGACAGCGATCGGATTCAAGAACCCGACAGGCGACTACGTCTCGAACTTCGTCTCGACTTCACCAGAGTGGTTCGTCGTACCGATCGTCCTCATCGGCCTCGTTGGCGGATGCGGACAGGCGGCGTTCTCGATCTACGGTGTCGGTCTGGACACCTCCTCGCTGATTCCCAAGCTCAACCGCGTGACAGCCACGACGTTGATCGGGATCATCACGATTGCGTTCGTCTACGTCGCGGATTTCGTTCTCGGCGCGATTAACACAGTCAACTCGTTCGTGCTGCTGCTCATCGTCCTGCTGATCCCCTGGACGATGGTCGTGATCATCGGCCACTTCGCGCGGCGCGGCTACTACAAGCCGGACGACCTTCAGCTCTTCAACCAAGGTAAGACCGGGGGTATCTACTGGTTCACCGGGGGACTCAACTGGCGGGCTGTCGTTGCGTACATTGTGGGCGCGGCGGTCGGGTGCATGTTCATCAACACGTCCCTGTTCACGGGACCATGGTCTGATCTCGCCGACGGTGTCGACTTGAGCACGGTCAGCGCTCTTGTCGTCACGGCGATCGTGT
>CAJCHX010000377.1 GCA_903970215.1 Acidobacteriaceae bacterium | reverse complement strand
GCTGATCGGCGGACTCGTGGTGTGCGCGCTACCGGGCTTGGCCTGGGGTGTCGACGGCGCTCTGAGACCCACGCACTACCCCGCTGCCTGGGCCGAGGTCGCGGCCCGGGTGCCCGCCCACGACGGTGCGGTCGCGGTGGTTCCGACGGGGATGCTCCGCCTGTTCGCCTACGGGCCGCCCGCACCGGTCCTCGATCCCGCGCCGCGGATGTTGCGGGCGCCGGTCCTGCAGACGGGCGAACTGCGGGTGGGTGGTGTCACCATCGACAAGGTCCCGGGGCCCGCATCGGACGCCGAAGCGGCGCTGGTCGAGGGAGGCCGCGATCTGCCTGCCCGCCTCGCGACCATCGGCGTCCGGTGGGTACTGGTCGAAGCCTCGCCCACGATCCCGCGGGGCACGGTCGCCGCACTGCCCGGTCTGGATCGCGTGTTCACATCGGCCGACCTCGAGCTGTTCCGTGTGCCGGGCACGGTGGCCGCGCTCGCCGGTACACCGTCGTCCGCCGCGCGGGTCGGCGCGTGGGCCGCGCACCTGCTGTGGGCGACGATGCTGGTCGGCGGCGCCGCGGCGTGCGTGTTGCGCGGACGCAGCTCCCGTCACGGCCTCCCCGATGACGGAAAACGTCGGTAGCGCGACTCAGCCCGCCGCGGGCGGCACCAGTCCGCTGATGCGCCGACCGGCGATCGATCCCTCGAGGACACCCGCGACGCCGCTGCCCGTCGCTGCCCACGAGAACTCGTCAGCGCGAGCACGGGCCTTCTCCCCCAGGTCGGCACGCCGCTCGGGATCGGCGAGGAGTTCACCGACCGCGTCCACCAGGCCGTCCTTCGATCCGACCAGGATCCCGGTCACCCCGTCGACCACAGAATCCGTGAGCCCGCGCGACGCGGTGTATCCGACCGTCGGGACGCCGTGCTGGCCGGCCTCGACGACGGTGATGCCCCAGCCCTCCTTGCGCGAGGGCATCACGTGCACCCAGGCGCGGGCGAGAAGCTCGTGCTTGCGCCCTTCGGACACATGTCCGTGGAACGTCACCGATCCGGCGATCCCGAGGGCGCGGGCCCGATCCCGCAGCCTCGACTCCCACCAGCCGCTGCCGACGATGTCGAGGCGCAACCCGGGGTGGGCGGCGCGCAGTCGCGCGACCGCGTCGAGGGCGTCCTCGATCTGCTTGTGGGGCACCAGCCGCGACAGCACGACGAGGCGGGGCTCCCGGGCCCGCATCGCCTCGTCACCGGCGACGACGCTGTCGGGGAGGGGGTCGGCGCCGTTGCGTACGACGGCGACGCGCTCACCGTCGACGCCGAGCGCGAGGAGGTCCTCGGCCGACGGCAGCGACACCGTCAGGTACTGGTCGCCGCGATGCACGCGCGGCGACACCTGCGATTCGATGAACCAGCCGACGCGTGCGGTGAGCCGGCCGGCCACCGGCCACTGCTCGCGGTGGCAGTGGTGCACCAGCACTGTGACCGGCGCAGCCGTGGCGAGCCGCGCGAAGAAGGGGATGCCGTTCTGCGTATCGATGACGGCGTCGGGGTGGCTGCCGCGCAGTGGCCCCAGCCCGATCCGGCCGAGCGCGATGGCCGCGAGCGCGCGGGGGTACACGGTGAACCGGCCACCGCCGCGCGAGAAACGGATGCCGTCGCGGATCTCCTCGCGCGGAGCCCCGGGGTAGGCAGCCGTGCGTAAGGTCACGGCCACGCCGGCGCGGGCCAGTTCGACGCCCACCCGTTCGAGGTAGCGCTCGCTGCCGCCGCCCTGAGGGTGGCCGCTATCGCGCCAGCACAGCAGCAGCACTTCACGCACGCGCTCTAGGGTACCGTCCCCGCCGTGCACCTCGCCTCGCCCCGAAATCCCGTCACCAGGCGGTTCGCCCGTCGCGCGACGTTGCGCAGGTCGACGGCGCTGCTCGGCGAGTTCCGATTCGAGCAGTCCGACCCGGCTCGGTTCTACGGCGCGATAGCGCGGGACACCGTGGAGATCGTCGCGGACCTGTGTGCGGGCGTCGATGGGATCGACCTCGACGGTGCGCTGGTCCTGGACGTGGGCGGTGGGCCGGGCTATTTCGAAGACGCGTTCGCCGAGCGCGGCGCGACCTACGTGCCGGTCGAGCCCGACCCGTCGGAGGCTCACGCCGCCGGGATCACGGCCAGCCGCGGCGTGCGCGGGTCAGGGCTGGCGCTGCCCATCGCCGACGGCTCCGTGGACGTGTGCCTGTCATCGAACGTCGCCGAGCACGTAGCCGATCCGTGGACGATGGGCGCGGAGATGCTGCGGGTGACACGGTCCGGCGGGATCGTGATCCTGTCGTACACGCTCTGGTACGGGCCGTTCGGCGGGCACGAGATGGGGCTGACGCACTACCTCGGCGGCCGGCGCGCAGCCGAGATGTACACCCGAAAGCACGGCCACAGACCCAAGAACGACTACGGCTCGTCATTGTTCGCTGTGTCCGCCGCCGCGGGGCTGGACTGGGCCCGCAGCACGGGGAAATTGCTGGCCG
>CAJCHX010000376.1 GCA_903970215.1 Acidobacteriaceae bacterium | reverse complement strand
TGGTCCACGTCTGTTGGTTCGAGGCCGACGCCTTCGCCCGCTGGGCGGGACGTCGCCTGCCCACCGAGGCCGAATGGGAGAAGGCGGCCCGGTTCGACCCCGCGACCGGGTTGTCGCGCCGATACCCATGGGGGGACGGCGATCCCACGCCAGCACACGCGAACCTCGGGCAGCGCCACCTCGAACCCGCCGACGTCGGGTGTTACCCCGACGGTGCGTCGCCACTGGGGGTGCAGCAGCTGATCGGCGACGTGTGGGAGTGGACTGCGTCCGGCTTCCACGGCTATCCGGGCTTCGCCGCGTTCCCCTACCGCGAATACTCCGAGGTCTTTCTGGGCGGCGACTACCGCGTTCTGCGGGGTGGGTCGTTCGGCACCGACGAGGTGGCATGTCGCGGGACCTTCCGCAACTGGGATCACCCGATTCGACGGCAGATCTTCTCGGGTTTCCGGTGCGCGCGGAGCCTGCCGTAATCATGTGCCGTCACCTCGCGTACGTCGGCCCGGAAGTGCCGGTCCACCGCCCGGTCGTCTCCGGCGAGCACTCGCTGCGGTCCCAGGCGTGGGCGCCGCGCGACATGCGCGGCGGCGGCACGATCAACGCCGACGGGTTCGGCGTCGCATGGTGGGCAGAAGACGGCACGGCGGTCAGGTACCGCAACGCCGCTCCGATCTGGACCGACCCTGCGGTGGACGAAGTCTTGTCCCGGTTGACCTCTCGTGCAGTGCTCGCTGCGGTGCGGTCGGCGACCGTCGGCACTCCGGTTGCGCGCGAGGCGTGCGCGCCGTTCACGGCCGAGCGGTTCGCGTTCAGCCACAACGGGGTGGTTCCGGGGTGGCAGCGGCTGTTGCCGTGTGAACCCGCCGAGCTCGACACGCTCACCGACTCGGCGGCCCTGTGGGCGGGAGTCCAAGCAGCGCTGGCCGCGGATCCGTACGTGCCGAGCGATCCCGGCGCAGCCGTCGCGTCGGTCGTCGCGTCGCTCGCCGCACGGTGTCCGCAGGCGCGGCTCAACCTGTTGCTCTCCGACGGCGCGACGGTGTGGGCCACGACGCTGTACCACTCCTTGTGGGTGCGCACCGCCGAGAACGCCGTCTGGGTGGCGTCCGAGCCGGTCGACGCCTCGCAGGACTGGCGCCCGATACCCGACCACAGTCTCGTCACCGCCCGGCCGGGTGGTGTCACGATCGAGTCCTTCTAGGAGTAATCACGTGCCCACCCCTACGCGCCCGCGCCTCGACGTTCGACTCACCGACGCCGATCTCGAGGCGGCTCTCCGGTCGGACGTCCGATCAGGACTGACCGCCGACCCGAAGTGGCTGCCGCCCAAGTGGTTCTACGATGCCCGCGGGAGTGAACTGTTCGAGCAGATCACCGAACTGCCCGAGTACTACCCCACCCGCACCGAACGGGAGATCCTGCGCCGCAACGCGTCTGATATCGCTGCTGCCGCCCGTCCGCGGGTGCTGGTCGAGCTGGGATCGGGCTCGTCGGAGAAGACGCGGCTGCTGCTGGACGCCATGACCACGGATGGAACGCTCGAATCCTATGTGCCGCAGGATGTCTCGGTATCAGCCCTCGACGGGGCCGTACGAGCGCTCCGGACCGACTACCCGGGCCTCGACATCCACGGCCTGGTCAGCGACTTCACCGATACGTTGCATCACCTTCCGGACGGCGGCGGTCGCATGATCGCGTTCCTCGGCGGAACCGTGGGCAACATGGTGCCGGCCGAGCGCGCCGAGTTCCTCACGTCTGTCGCAGCGGCGCTGGCGCCGGGGGAGTCGCTGTTGTTGGGCGCGGGTTTGGTGGTGGCGCCGGAACTGATGGTGCCCGCCTACGACGATGCCGCGGGCGTGACCGCCGAGTTCAACCGCAACGTCCTCAGGGTGATCGACGACCGACTCGACGCCGACTTCGACCCCGACGCGTTCGCGCACGTCGCCCTGTGGGATGCCGAGAACGAGTGGATCGAGATGCGGCTGGAGGCGACGCGGCCGATGCAGGTACGGGTACGCGACCTCGACCTCACGGTCGACTTCGCCGCGGGCGAACAGGTGCGCACCGAGATCTCCGCGAAGTTCCGACTCCCGGTGCTGCGCGCCGAACTCGAGCGCGCGGGGCTGGCGGTTTCGCGAGTGTGGACCGACGACGACGAGCGGTTCGCGGTGGTCCTTGCGGTGCGGGCTGCGGTCTGAGCTCGCGCACACTGTCGTCGATGTTCTCGTCCTGACCGCCGGTCGGTCCGGTCGTCCAGCGAAACAGACCGTCGTCGCCGAGCGGTTCACCGTGGTCATCGCGGTGCGGTCGGTGGTCTGAGCAGATCCTCGGCCACCGTCGGTACATTGGGCTCATGGCTGGAAAAGAGCTGGATCCGGTTCGGCGTAAGGCCGCTCTGGACGTGGCGAAGCAGCATCCGGGGCTGTTGGCGGTGATGGTCGCGCCGACGGTGGTGATCATCGCCGTGGGCTGGTTCATCAGCACGGGGCTCGGGATCTTTCTGCTCGTCGCGTTCGGGGCGCTCGGCGCCTACGGGCTGTCGCGGTTGCTCCGCGCGAGGTAGGCCGTGCGCGTCGACGCGTGGCTGTGGGCGGTGCGACTGACCAAGACCCGGTCGGCCGCAGCATCCGCGTGCCGCGGCGGGCACGTGCGGGTGAACGGCAATCCCGCCAAGCCGGCCCAGAACATCACCATCGGCGACGAGGTCCGGGTGCGTCTCGACGGGCGCGAGCGGATCGTCGAGGTCGCTCAGTTGATCGCGAAGCGGGTCGGGCCGCCGGTCGCGGTCACCTGCTACATCGACCACAGCCCGCCGCCGCCACCGCGGGAGATCGCGGCGTCGATGCCGCACCGCGACCGTGGCGCAGGGCGGCCCACCAAGCGCGACCGGCGGGAACTCGACCGCCTGCTCGGTCGGCCCTGAACCGGTCGTCGTCGACGGATCAGCGCTGCTTCGGTTGGTCCGAATGGCCTGGGCACCACTGCTCGGCGGGTACCGACTGCCGGACCTCCTCGACGTGTTCGCCGCACCCGGCCCACGTGATCTTGCCGCACACCTCGCATTGCGTGGGGTAGCACATGTCTCGCTCCTTCTAGATGTTCCACTCCACAGAATCCACCTGTTCCGGCGGCCACGCCGCGGCGGGTTCGAATGAATCGCCGGGCAACGGTACGACGCTCACGGTGGCCGCAGGCTTCTCCGCGGGGACACCGTCGTCGTCCAAGCGGACCAGCCACAGTCGGTAGCCCGCATCGTCGCGCACCGTCCGCGCCTGCACACGCGCCCCCAGGGGAAGTGGCTGCAGGTATTCGATCACGCCGCGGTGGGGCCGGGTGAGCAACTCGTCGCCGTCCAGGTCGTCCTCGACGAGCTGCCAGTATGCGGCGTTGTTGAGGTGCTGGAATGGGTCGAAGTCGGTGGCGCGCAGGTAGAACTCGCGCGAGCCCGACGAAGGCGCAGGCATCAGCTCGGTGTTGAGCGACTTCCACCGCAGCCTCGTCTCGGTGACGTACTTCGTGAGGTACCTCATGCCACCGTCGCTGATGTGGGTCGGCATCCCGTTGTCGGCGTTGAACCGGATCCAGAAGCCCTCGGTCTCCACCCGGCCGCCGGCCGAGCCCGTCATCGTGATCCGCATGTTGCACCACCGCGACGACGTGGCCTCGCACCAGCGCAGCAATGTCACGTCGGACGGCCAGCGGATCGGCTCGAGCACGTCGATGATGGTGCGTCGGACCAGCCAGTACGGGTCGGTCGCCTGAAACCCGCGATGGAACATCTCGTCGTTGGCCATGTCCTGCGCGTACCGGGCGATGCCGTCCAGCCGCACCCGGCGGGCCGGGTCCACGTCTCCGGTGCGCACCGGCCACGACCGTTCGAACGTCGGTCCGGGTGGCGCGGACTGGAGGAACTGGTACGTCGAGGGTGTCTGCTTGTCCTTCTCCGGTGCCACGGGGCGACTATATGCGTTCACCCCGCTCGTCCGGCGGCTGTCGTGCGGGTGACGATCGATCGTCGCCGAGATCGGCATCGAACGTGTCGGTGGTCCGTTCTACGGTTGAGACCGAAGGCCGGTTCGGGGGGAGCGGCGGGGAGGGAGTTATGGGTGCTCAGGTATGGGCCGCGGGCTCGGGAATCATGGGAGGAAAGGCAGTTGAGTGAGGAGGCGGACACCGTGTCGATGGATGACGACGATCGGGTTGCGGGTAATACCGCGTCCTTGGCGGGCCGACGGCTCACGCTCGAGGAGAGCAAGGCGCAGCGCGCGGCCAGTGCATGGGACCTTGCCGGCTCGACGCCCGATATTCGGCGGATGAGCGCGGAGATCCTGGTGAAACTCGACCGCAGGTTCGGCAAGGTGACGCCGCAGTGGGTGCTCGACGTGTACGAGGGGCGGCTGCCTGCCTGACCGGGCGCACCTCGCATTGGCAGGGATCGAGGCGTAGGTCGACTGACAGGTTGCGGGCGGGCGCTGCAACACTGATCGCATGGCGACTGTGACGGTGGTGGGTGCGGGCGTGATCGGGCTGACCTGCGCGGTGCGGCTGCTCGAGAACGGGCACGACGTGGCGGTGGTCGCTCGCGACCTGCCGCCCCACGTGACGTCCGCGGTGGCGGCGGCGATCTGGTACCCGTACCTCGCGGAGCCGCGTGACCGGGTGACCGCGTGGAGCGCGGCGTCGTATGCGGTGTTCGCGGGGCTGGTCGACTCCGGCGCCGGCGTCACGATGGTCCCCGGCACCGAGGTGTTCCGGGAGCGTTCGTCCGTGCCGTGGTGGGCTGCCGCGGTGCCCGACCTCGTTCGCGTACCGGAGCCGGCGCCCGGCTACGCCGACGGCTGGTCGTTCTCCGCGCCGGTGATCGAGATGCCGGTCTACCTGCAGTGGCTGCTCGCCCGCGTGGCCGCGCTGGGCGGCACCGTGACGCAGTCCGTGCTTACGGAGCTGCCGGGCGGACTAGTGGTGAACGCCGCGGGGCTCGGTGCGCGAGAGCTGGTGAACGACTCGTCGATGGAGCCGGTGCGCGGGCAGGTGGTGTATGTCGAGCAGGTGGGCGTCGACCGCTGGTGGATCGACGACAGCGATGGCACCACCTACGTGATTCCGCGTAGCAGCGACATCGTGGTGGGCGGCACCGAGGAGCACGGCGCCTCGGACCTCGAACCCGTGCCCGCCACCGCCGACGCCATCGTGGACCGGGCGTCGGCGCTGGTCCCCGCGCTGCGGTCGGCCCGAGTGCTGGGCCACAACGTGGGGCTGCGTCCGGCGCGCCCGTCGGTGCGGCTGGGGCGCGAGGGTGACGTGATCCACTGCTACGGCCATGGCGGCGCCGGCGTGACGCTCAGCTGGGGTTGTGCCGACGAGGTGGCCGGGTTGCTGTGATCCGCGACGATCAGCTCGCCGATGCCGTCTCGAACGCCTGCCACATCCGCATGTAGGTCCCGCCTCGAGCGAGCAACTCGTCGTGCGTTCCCAGCTCGGTGACGCGCCCGCGGTCGAGGACCGCGATGCGGTCGGCGAGGCGTGCGGTGGGCAGCCGGTGTGCGATGAGGATCGTGGTCCGGTCCCGCGAGACTCGGTGCATCGCCGCGGTGACGCGCGATTCGGCCGCGAGGTCGAGGTTGGCGGTGGCCTCGTCCAACAGCAGCAGCACCGGCGCGGCGAGCTCGGCGCGCGCCAGGGCGATCAGCTGCCGCTGGCCCGCCGACAGCGAGCCGCCCCGTTCCCCGAGTCGGGTGTGGTAGCCGTGGGGGAGCGACGCGATCGTCTCGTGTGCTCCCACCGCGCGAGCCGCTGCCTCGACCTCGGCGTCGGTGGCGTCGGGACGGCTGTACGCGATGTTGTCCCGGACCGTCCCGGTGAACAGGAACGACTCCTGCGGTACGTAGCCGAGATGGGAGCGGAACCCGTGCAGGTCGAGCCGTCGCAGGTCGTGCCCGTCCACGGCGACGCTGCCTGCCATCGGGTCGTAGAACCTGGCGAGCAGTTTGAGCACCGTCGACTTCCCCGCCCCCGTCTCTCCGACCAACGCCACCGTCTCACCGGGCGCGATGCGCAGGTCGACGCCCCGCAGCGCCTCGCCCGCGGCCGAACCCGGGTAGCCGAACCGCACGTCGCGCAGTGCGACGTCGCCGCGCAGGCGGCCCGGCTCGTCGGGCAGCGATGGTGAGGGGGTGAGCGTGTCGAGCGCCATCAGGTCGGCGATCCGAGACACCGACACCCGGGTCTGCTGCCACGAATCGAACACCTGCGAAAGCTGTTGGATCGGCGAGAAGAACAGGTCGATGTACAGCAGGAAGGCGATCAGCGCGCCCACCGTCAAGGCCCCTGACGGCACCAGTACCGCCCCCACACCCAGCACCAGCGCGTCGGCCACGGCGGCCAGGAACTGGACGAACGGGAAGTAGGTGGCCACCAGCCGTTGCGCCTGCACCCGAGAGTGCAGGTACGACTCGCCGAGCTCGTGGAAGTGCTCGTCGGTGAGTTCTTCGTGCCGGTACGCCTGCGATTCGCGCACGCCGGACAGGCTCTCCTGGAAGTCCGCGTTGACCGCGGCGATCCGGTCCCGGGACACGCTGTACAGCCGCGCAGAACGCCGCCGGAACCACATCGTGGCGACGGCGAGCGGTACGACGACGCTGAGCGTCACCAGCCCCAGCACGGGATTGATCACTATGAGCGCCACCCCGACACCCACGAAGGTGACACCGGCGACCAGGGCGTTGAGCAGGCCGTTCTCGACCAACGACTCGAACTGGTCGACGTCGGTGGTCATCCGGGTCATGATCCGGCCGGCCATCTCGCGCTCGTAGTAGTCGAGAGAAAGCCGTTGCAGTTGGGCCCAGATGCGCACTCGCAGCGACGCCATGATGCGTTCGGCCGTGCGGCCGGTGACGAACGTCGCAGCGACCTCGTCGACCAGGTCGGCGAGTACCACCACCAGGAATACCGCCGCCGCGATCCACAGCGCCGCCCGCGACCCGCCCACCACGCCCTTATCGACGCCGGTCTTCATCAAGTACGGCCCGGCCAGTCCGGCGACCGCGTCGAGCACAACCAAGGCGAGCCCGATCAGGAGCGGCCGGCGGAATCCGCGCAGCAACCGTGCCAGCGAGAACGTGCGGTCGTGTCGCGACTCCGCGGCCACGTCGAGATCCGCGTGGTCGCGTACCGGCGGCAGGGCAGCGACCTTGGCGAGCAGCTCCGGGGTCGCGGCCAGACCGAGCCGCCACTCGCCGCCGCCCCCACCCAGTCCGGGACCGAGTGAGACCGGGCCGCTGCGTCCCGCGTCGACCGCCGGTCCGCCGTCGTTACGCGGACGGGTCCACGCTGCCTCGGTCACGCCCCCGCGCCTCGCCGGGACATCCACGCGAACCGCACTGGCGAGTTCCTCGATCCGGTCGCCAGCCGCACGGACCGGATCGTCGTCGAGTCCGGTCAGTAGCAGGCGGTAACGGGGGCTGCGCGCGATCAACTCGTCGTGCGTGCCCTCCTCGACGATGCGGCCTTCGTCGAGCAGGAGTACCCGGTCGGCGAGGTGCAGCGTGGAGACGCGGTGGGCGATGAGCAGCGTCGTGCGGCCGTCGAGCACGTCCCGCAGCGCGTCGTGGACAGCCGCTTCGGTGCGGGCGTCGACGGCGCTGGTCGCATCGTCGAGCACCAATACCCGCGGATCGGCGAGCACCGCTCGAGCGAGCGCGACGCGCTGCCGCTGACCACCCGACAGCGTGAGCCCCCGCTCGCCCACCACGGTGTCGTACCCGGCGGGCAACTCGGCGATGAAGCCGTCGGCGGCGGCGATGCGGGCGGCCGCGTGGACTCGAGCGTCGGTCGCCGTCGGGTTGCCGTACGCGATGTTGGCGCGGATGGTGTCGGAGAACAGGAAGCTCTCCTCGAACGCGATCCCGACAGCGCCGCGCAGGGAAGACAGGGTGAGGCTGCGCAGGTCGTGGCCGTCGAGCAGCACCCGCCCCGACTGCGGGTCGTGGAATCGCGACAGCATCGCGGCCAGGGTGGATTTGCCACTACCGCTGGGCCCCACGATCGCCACCCGCTCGCCCGGCGCGATCCGCAACGAGAGGCCCTCGAGTACCGGAGCGCCGGCGCCGAAGCCGAATGTCACGTCGTCGAAGACGACCTCGCCGCGCGCGCCCACGAGATCGACGGCGTCGGGTGCGTCCTCGATGGCCGGCTGCAGATCGAGCAACTGGAAGATACGGTCGGCGCCCGCGCGAGCCTGCTGCCCCACCGTGAGCACGCCGGCCAGCTGGCGAGCGGGGGCGACGAACTGGCCCACGTAGGTGGAGAACGCGAGGAACGTGCCGATGGTGATGTGCCCGTGCAGGGCCAGCAGCCCGCCGGCGACGAGGATGGCGACCTGCGCCAACGACGGGATCGCCTCGAGCAGTGGCTGGTACCTGGCCTGCAGCCGGGTCGCGCGCATCCGCGCGCCGTACAGGCGTTGCGTCGCGGCGGCCAGGCGGTACAACTCGCGCTCCTCCTGCGCGAAGGCCTTGACGACGCGGACGCCGGTCACGTCTTCGTCGACGATCTGCGCGATGTCGCCCTCGCGTTGCTGGGCGTCCCACGTCGCGGGGAACACGCGGCTGCGCATCCGGTACGAAACGGCGAACAACGCGGGTAGGACGACCAGCGAGATCAGTGCCAGCGGCGGCGACAGGAACAGCATCACGACCAGCGATGCGACCATCATCAGCAGGTTTCCCGCGAGCAGCGGGAGGAAGTTGAGCAGACCCTGCACGAGCGTCGAGTCCGAGCTCGCGCGCGAGACGAGCTGGCCGGTCGGCATGGACGCGAGGGCGTCGCGGTCCAGGCGTTGCAGGTGGTCGTGCATGGCGTTGCGCAGTGAGAGTTGTACGCCGAGCGCTACTTGGCCACCGCGGTAGCGGCGCACGTAGGACAGGACGAACGTGAGACCAGCCATCACGAACAGCGCGACCAACCACGGCAACAGCGGATCGCGCCGGGCCACGATGACGTCGTCCACGATCTGCCGCGCGATCAGGGGGACGAGGACCTGCGCGCCGCTCCCGAGCACGGCGGCGCCGACCGCCAGGGCGATGTTGCGGCGCTGTTCGCGCAGGTAGGGCCACATCCGCCGGATCCAGCCGGCCTCGGCATCGTGGGCCGTCACCGGCGGCCCGCCCGCTCGTCGGCCACCCGGTCGAGCCCGACGGCGAGTTGCGTCAGCGCTGACCCGACCGCGGCCGGGTCGGGCGTGTGGGCCAGGATCAGGTCGAGCCGCCCGATCATCGCTGCATCGGCCTCGCGCAGCATCGCCTCGCCGGCGGGGGTGACCCGCAGACAGACGGCCCGATGGTCGTCGGTAGCCGGGCCGCGCAGCAGCAGCCCACGGCGGCACAGCGCGTCGACGCTCGCGCTCACGGTCGGCTTACCCAGCGCGAGGCGGGCCGCGACGCGGGAGGCGCGCTCGTCACCTTCGGATATGGCTGCCAGAACCCGGTATTGAGCGAAGTTCAGGTCGCTCGCCGCGCTCTCGAGGTGCCGCGCGAGGCGGACGACGGCGCGTACGGCGCGGGTGTTCTCGGAATCGTCCATGCCGCCAGGGTACGCCGACGGTTCGTACTACGAACCGAGATGCTCGGTGCGGTCCCTGCGCGGTAGCCCGGAGGATTGCGGACCCGGGGCTGGCCACCTTCTCCGAAGCGGCGCCGCAAACTACGTCCCACAGCCTCGATAATCCACATGGCGGGGTCACGACGCTGTCAGCTGTGAGTTACGGCGGGCGGGCCGACGGCTGCGTGGGATGTCCCCACCGAACACCGTGTTCCCCGGCGGAGTCCATCAGCCCCACCCGCGAAGCCGTCATCTGGTGGTGAGAGGCGCACGTGGCGGGGTGGTCGGCGGCCGACGGGGATCTGGGTCGGACGGGTGCGACCGGCCCGTCGGCACCTTCTGAGCGTGGTCACGATCGCGGCCACAGCGACGAGGCAGGCCGTGGTGAAGGATGCCGAGTCGCACAGACCGCGATCGTGACGGTGATCGGGCCTCGCGACCACCGACGGTCGGGGTTAGCGTGGGTGTATGTGCAGGAACATCACCGAGCTGCGTGGTCTGGTACCGGCTGCGACCGACGAGGAGATCGAGGCCGCCGCGCGCCAATACGTGCGCAAGGTGAGCGGGATACAGAAGACGTCGGATGCGAACCACGACGCATTCGAGAAGGCCGTGGCCGCGGTCACCGCCGCGACCGCTGAGCTGCTGGGGTCCCTGCCCGAGCGGCGGCTGCCGCCGAAGACGGTGCCGCCCTTGCGGCGTCCCGAAGTCCGCGCCCGGATCGCCGCACGGGAGGGCATCGCATAGCGTCTCGCTCCTCGGTTCTGGGGTGGACGCCCGGAGGTCTTTGGCTCGATACTTGACGGAGCGTGTGCGCGCCCGCGTCGGGATCGGAAGTGGTGGTCGTGATGTACCCGCAGGACAGTCGGATCCGGGCTAACGACGTCGACCGCGCGACAGTCGCCGGTCTGATCGACCGGGCGTACGCGGACGGCGAACTCGACCCGGTCGAGCACGCCGAACGGCTGCAGTCCGCAATGGCAGCGAAGACACGCACGGATCTTCTCAGCCTGGTTGACGATCTCCAAGTCGAGAAACCCGATTTCGGGCCGGCCGATCCACGGACGGTGGCCTCTGCGCAGACGCGAAAGGTGGGTCGGACGCCCGTCTGGCTGCTCCTGGGTCTGGTGAGCGGGGCTGTGGTGATCGTGGGGGTGATCGCACTGATGGTCTCCGGCGGACGGACGGCCACCCAACCATCGGTGCCGAACGTGACGCCGGGCGGCGGATCGTCTGCGCCCGCTCCGCCGACCGATGTCGATCCGGCGGGCACGTCGACACTGGATCACACGAACATGGTGAACGCGATCCGGAGCGACTTCTTCAACGACGAGGGGCACCGGCCAGACGGTGTCGACTGCCCTACCGACCTGCTTGCTCAGGTGGGAGCCAGCGTCGGGTGCACGATCACCGATCGAGGTAACACCTATCCGGTGACGGTCTCGGTGCTCGGGCTGCACGGAGGAAACGTGACCTACAACGTGAGCATCGACGATCTGCCCTGACGCCAGCGAGAATGCGGGTGATCAGCCAGTGGCTGGTCACTCGGTGCGGCCTTGTTGCTTGCTCTGGACCGCCATGTCGACCGTCAGGCCGACCCGTCCGCCGCGGCGGCCCGAGGGTGCCGCTCGCAGGTCGCCACGCCGGAGGGACGGCGTAGCGCTACTGCGCTTTGGCGATGCGGCTGCTCGGGCCGAAGGAACCGTAGCCCTGCGCCGACCGTGTAATTGGGCACTGCCATACCGATCGGACGCCCATCGCAGTCAGTGACTCCCGGTCAGTCGTACGTTCCTCTTCCTTCTCACTGACCAGACTTGGATGGGTGACCACGGCCGCGACGGTTGCGTGGTTGAGGGGCTCGCGCCATACGGGCCAGCGGAATGCCGACCGATTCCAGCCGGCGTCACACGCCGGCGTGATCACCCGCGGCCGCTCCCGGCCGGGGCGAAGCGCCAGCGGGTAGTACGCGAGTCCGAGGAATGCGAGCCAATCTGCACCAGGTACGCCGGATGCCTTGTCCTGCGCCGGAGGGGTCGCACGGAGTGCCCCGAGCCTCTCGCCGGATGCTTCGAACCTCAGCGTCGACTCGGTCCCTTTCCACAGCCACGGGCCGACGATGGCCTCAGCGAGTTTCGCCTCAGTGAGACCCGCACCGAGTGTGCGGGCGATCTTTAGGAACTGCTGCTGACCTGCGGTGAAATCGAAGTGTGTCGGCTTGCTCTTGCCTGCACCGGTCACACCGCCCTCCACAAGGAGCCCACACCAGAGGTCGACGTCGGGGTTCTCGGCCCGGTCGGCCTGCTCGACGGCGTCGAGCCAGTTCGCGAACTCCAGTGGGGACCGTCCCAGGGTCGGGAAAGGTTGGCCGTTCGGGTATCCGAGAACCACGCCTGTCATCCGCCTGTCGCGGTCGTTCAGGACGGCCTCGTACAAATTCTCAGTCGAGTCGAGACCGTGCAGCACGGCATGAGGATTGAAGTCGGCCGTCCACGACATTCGCGCGTCGAAGCGCGAGTGGCGTAACGCTTGCATGACGCCCAACGCGGCAAGGTATCCATGCGCGGTGTCGGCTCGCAGACCGCTCATCTCGATAGTCGTCATGACTTGTGTCCGCCCTCGGTCGGCTTGTTCTCGATCTCGGCACTGGCACCGTGATCTGCGAGGCGCATTACGGCTTCCAACCAGCCGACACCGAAGTACCCGTATTCGGCGACCATCGCCCCGAAGTCGTCGGCACTGCCGCCGCCGAGCGAAGTCCATGTATACGGATCGTCCGTCGTCGCCTGGGCGATCAGGCCGTCGGTCTGAATTGTGATCTGCTCCGAGAGCTGGGGTTTAAAAAACGGTCGTGCATAGCCGTGGTGGGATGCGATGAGGTATCGCGTCGTTGTAGGCGAACCGGCAACGAGCGCGACCGATGCCGCCTCGTGTCGAATGCCGCTGGGGTATCCCGATCTTTCCCGAGCGAGAGCGTGGCGCCTATGGTCGTTGTATGGGATGTCGGACTTGGCGAGGAGGCGACCTCCGTCCATCAGACGTCCCTCGCGCAGGTACAGCTGGAAGCGGGGATCGGCCTTGCCGAGGTCATGGAGGCGTGCTGCCGCAACGATGTCGGCACGGAGCGGATCTTCGATCCCAACCGCTTTCGCCGTCGACATTGCCCATCTTGCGACGTCGTGGAGATGGTTGGCCAGATCGTATTGACCTCCGCGGCTGGAGCCTCTGCCGGTCGTGGCGGCATCGCCTGCAGTAGGCAATCGCTTGGTGACGATGTACACGAGGATCCGCTGTCGATCGCGTGTCGTCGTGCGGAATTCGCTGATTACGGGGTGAATGTCAGAGGCCTTGATTGCGTCGATGGCGATCGCGTGTCTCCATGAATCCCAGAGCGTGTGATGCTCGGTCGGAGCCAGCGGCTTCCATGAGGTCTGCAGCCATTCCCTTACCTCAGACAGCGCCGTGTAGTCGCGGTCCACGACCCAAGCGGGAGTCGGGATCCGACGTCTCGCGGCCTGTTCGCCCGTGTCCTCATTGTCCGGCCGCTGCAACTGCGCGAGCATGACCGCGTAGTCCTCCTGACGAAGCGGGGTATCGCTCGCCGAGTCCGGCGGATCCTCCACGGTCACGATCGCCGGATTGAGGCGGATCCGGAGAATTCCTGTTTGGATCCCTGCGACCTCGCAGAGGTCTTCGACGGGAGTGACGCTGTTGGGTGCCCAGTTCCGATCCGCGATGCCGCCGTACTCGGCGGGCACCACAATGGTGTCTCCCGGACGGATGGCCGACGGCGTGGTGGTGACGACGGTGTCCTGCCCGCGCGCGAGAATGCATGGACGGATCCAGCCGCGCGTGACGGACACCGCGCCCGATGAGGATTCGATGTCGCTCAATTCCGCCAGATCGCGCTTCGCGAAGTCGTTATCCGCGTTGAGCCAGTTGCGAACGTGATTTATCGGCAGAGGCATCGCCTCGCCGAGGAGCGGTGGCAAAGCCTCGATCAGAGTGGTGATAGCGGGATCGCTATGGATACTCGTATCGCCGTCGTACTCGGTACGGAACAGCATTGACTGGGTAATGTCGGCTCGCCACACCACGTCCACCTCCTGGTTCGGCTGATGGTCGAGGCCGTGCAAGAAAAGGTCGATGTCGACGTCAGCGTCGGGAATCGGTGACGTCCGCACGAGCCGGTCGAGGTGGTTACTCAGGAGGCGCATGGTGCGCGGACGCTCGACGGTGAGCCTTTGCTCGACCTGCTGCGACAGGACGCCGGATCTGCGCAGCTCGATCAACTCCGATGGACCGAAGTCGAGCGATGTTTGCTCTGTGAGCCACTCCCACGTCCGGCCGAGCGCGTCACCGTAGATGGGGTCCGTGCTCGATATAAACCTCGGTGATCCGATGACCACGCTCGACGGGTGGTCGGCGTCACCGAGCCGGTCGGCCAACCGCCCCAGACGATCGACCCGGCCGAGTCGCTGGATGAGTGCGTCGATGCTGGCGCAGTCCGTGACGATGGCGTCGAAATCGAGGTCGGCGCCAGCTTCGATCGTCTGCGTCGCGACTACAATGGTTGTACCGGACTTTCGCTCGCGCCCCGCGCCTGCTCGCTCTGTGAGTTCCTTCATCGCCTGCTCGCGATCGATTCCACGCATTCGACCGGTGATCAGAATGACCACGTCCGCCGCTCCGCGGAGGCGCTCTACCACTGCGATCGCGAGTTGCACACGGTTGACCACTACCGCGATGGTGGTTACGCTTGGATGCTTCAGGAGTGCGATCGCTTGCGTCGCATGTTCTTTCGCGAGCACTGACGTCTGCCGCTCGGCTGCGGCCGGCAGTGTGATCGCAACGGTTCGAACGGGTTTCGAGGTTCCCAGGCGCAGACCCAGTTCAGGATCTGCGTAGTCCGACCGATCGATCGAGAAACGTTCGGTGCCTGACGTATTCGTACTCGGGGTCGCAGAGAGCTCGACGACCTGCCACCGATCGGGGAGACTCGGTGTGGTCGGCCGGAACCGCTTCCGGATTGTGGACAGCAGGTCGGCGAACGGTCGAGCGAGGTGCACCTCGTCTAGCAAGATCAAAGTGTCGTTGCCCACAAGTCCGGCGTGCACGGGCTTCATCCGATCGCTGATCCCGTAGCCGCGGTACAGCAGGCGGGATCCCACCTGATCGACGGTGGAAGCGATTACCGCCGGTATATCCGCACGGGTCGACCACGTGCGATTCTGTTCAATCGCGCCCCGCAGTTCCGCCAGCTCGAACGGATGAGTTGAGCGTGTGGTGCTCTGAGCATGGAGCCCGAACAATGCCGCGCGAATCTCGTGCAGGATCGGCTCGTCCGGGTTGTCAACCCGGTCTAGGATTTTGGCCGCGTGGACTGCGGCCTGTTGCACGATGACGCGGCGATCGACCACGAACACGATGCGGCGCGGAACTGGCAACCCGGCAGCCAGTGTGTATAGAGCGATATCGACCGTTGACGTCTTGCCGCTGCCTGTCGGTAGATCTAGCAGATGAGGCCACCTGCCGTTGTCGGCGAACAGTTGGTCGACGAGCCGCTGCTGCCACGGAAACGGTGCATGGCCGTCATTGACAGCGGCGAAGAAGTCGCTGAACTTCTCCGGTGTCAGGTCGTTCATGGTGTCGCCCCTCTCGGAGTGGGATACAGGAGCCCATACCCGAAGTAACGGCCCGCGCCGAGGACGATCGGGCCGCGTATATCATCGGAAAAGGTCAGGCTGACGTGGGTTGTGAACTTCATCGATCCGTCTCCGCCCCCGATCCGGTAGACAGGGAAGGCCAGCCTCGAGGCCGCCGCCCGTCCGACGATAGGTACGGACGGCCAAATAGGTGCCGGCGAAACCAACACTTTTACCGGTCGCGGGAGCCCTACCCTCTCGCACATATCTGCCACGATTGGCGCGACCGCGCGGGTGACCGCATCGAAATCCGCGGAGGCCTTGATCTTGGGATGGCGATCGAGGGCGATCGGTGTCACCGTCGACCAAGCCTGTGAGGTCTGGGCCCAGAAGCTGCGGGTCGCGATCCGACGAGGTGCATCGTCGAATGCAGGAGCGTCCGAGTGAAACACCGCCTCGCCTAGCGTCCGCGTTGGCCCACCAGGAAGTCGAAGGTCGAAGCGACCGTCGACATTCCGCCAGCGCGACAGCGCATCGATGACCGCACCGCGATCGGCTACGTCGGCACCGCTCGGCATTGACACCGCGACCGCCTGAATGAGTCCGTCCGACTGGGGGTTCGTCGCGTTCGGGAGTACAAGAACCGCGATGTGCGGCACATGACCGTCTCCCGTGCCGTGTCCGGAGACGATGGACGCTACAGGCTCTTCCGAGTGTGAAATCAGGGCGCCGCGAACGGCTCGTGTCACGTCCTGGGTACGGGACAGTGGCAACTTCCCATTCGTGAAGGGCAGAACGATCCACTCGCCGATGCCGCTCTGGGCGGGTGCAGCGTCGGGCTGTTGGACACTGGCACGACGGTACGGCGTGATCTCCGCGTGCATCGTCCGCTCGAGGCGGCCCCGGTGGCGTGCATATGACTCGCGTAGCGCGTCCAACACTCCCACCTCGACTGTCCGAAGCGCGTGAATTCCCCTAGTGCCGGGAGAGCCTGGGATCCACGTGGGGGAAGGGACGTCAGGCGACACTTTGCAGCTGACCTGGCTCGACGAATGTCCAAGACGAGTGATTCGAGCCAGTACCCCGTCTAATACGGTCGTTTGTACGACGGACAGGTCGGCGTCCCACGTGAATGAGAACGATGGAGTATCGGGAGTCACCGCGGGAAACGTCCGCGGCTGTTTGTTCCGGTTCTCGGGAAGCAGTTCGAGAACACCCTTGACCACCGAGTCGGACTCGGATCCAATGGATTTCGTCCCCACCGTGACTGCGGTCGCCAAATCGCGAGTCGCTTTTTCTAGAGCCCTGGATGCCTTCTGCAACGACTTGGTGTCGGTTGCCTCAGCGACGGCGGCTTTCAATTCCTCGATCTTCGACCAGTGCGGCTGGACGTCGCGGCGGTGGGACGTTGCGCTGTTTCCGGCAACAAAGTGCTCTGTCGGGGTGCGCTCGACCCACGCGAATTCGGTTGCGTCCTCGGTGCGGTCGGAGCAGGTCACAGAAGGCGCGCCGAGACTCTCCCACGCGTGAAGCATATCGACCTCAGCGGGGTTGGGCACGTCCGCGCTCGAGAACACCGCGTCGACCGCTGCGTAGAACAGTCGCGCGGGGTGGGGCGGCCATTCGGGTCGCGAGCGGTCGTCGAACTGGGTCGCGCGATAGCGGCCATTCAGGAGGTGTACGTCTATGACCAGCATTACTATTCGTCTTCGGTCGACGCCTCGCGAGCCGTCTGGCTCTTACGGACGAGATCGACCAGGCGATCTGTGGGGCGCAGCCGGTGAACGCCCGCACGCCACGGAAGACCCGCAGCGGAGGCGCGAGCGGCGCCGTCCGCTACGAGGGCGAGCGCGTCGTCGCCGCTGAGCTCGAACGCCTCGACTTCGCCGGCCCGCCCCACGGCCTCAAACACCAGATTCGACGTCGGTGCCAGAACGCACCTCGATCGGAGGTCGAACCCTGCCTCGAACGACAGCACAGTCGCGGCGAGCCCTAACGCAGCAAGGGTCGCACGGGCTGCGGTGGCGACTTCGTTGCGCTGGTCCGACGGCAGAGCCCTTCCATCGGCGGCAGTTGGGAACTGAAGCCTTCGGAGCTGAATGAGGGACAGCACCACGGTGGCCGTGATGGATTCAGCCGTGATGCCGCCGGCCTTGCTGTCGATCGACGGGACGACGTTTCCGTGGTTTACCTCGGACGGTCGCAGCGCCTTGGCCTTCGGCTTCGCCTCCGACTTGTCGAGTGTCCACCCACCATCCTTCGCCTCGAATAGCTCGGCAACCTTCTGGATCCCGAGTGGATCCACCCGTGACGATGTCTTTACCCCTTGAGCGATGTTCGTAGCGACGATCTCGCCGGTGATCGCGCGCTCGAATTTGCTGCCGAGCCCCCCACGGGGGCCGGTGGAATCCCATGCTCCGGTGAGCAGTGCGATCGGGGAGTTGACGAACAAGGATGTCGCGTTACGCACGCTCGCTGTTGTGATCGCATGCCCGATATCCCCGTGACGGAACGGAAGATCGCCGTCGAGGCTGTCGCGCTGGATGGCGTCGTACACGCCGTGCGGACTGTCGAGGTCAGTGACCAGTCCGTACTCGGGGAGGCCGACGCTATCGAAGTCCACACCCACGAGTGGAAGGTCGAGCAGTCCGTCGGCCCAGGCGTCGCGGAGCGCGGTCTTGAATCGGTGCGCGCTTGCTGCGACCGACGAGAGTACGACGCTTGGAACCTCGGCCGCCACGCCCTCGACCGTGGACACCCGGATCTCGACGGCGTACTTGGTCGTAGCTCCGTCAGGAACGGAGTAGGTCGGTGGAAATACCTTGTCGTCAGGTCCGCCGAGCGGCTCGAGGTTGATCCGCGCTCGGATCCCAGCGTGTGTACGCACCAGGTCGGCGAGCTTGTCGTAGCTGAGTGGCATGGTGGCTCCCATCGGTTGAGGATTGTGCCTCAGATCACTGGACGACAGGCTACTGTTGAGGTTAGGAACGAGTCAACAATCAATAGACCGTCGGTCCCAACTTCTAGTGCATAACGTCTAACGGCGGCCTCCGAGTTGAACTCGGAGGATGGTGGGACAACCCGGGGGTCGGTCCCATCTGCTGGTCCAGCTGCAATGTCGCCCCGACAGCGAGGCTACCGGTACGTTGACCTGATCGGCTCGCACTGAGTTGGAGGTGAGAGGTGTCAGACCTGCCGGAACTTCTACCCGCGCGGATGCTGAACGAGCTCGTCTACTGTCCGCGGCTGTTCTATCTGGAGTTCGTTGACGACCGCTGGGCCGACAGCGCGGACACTGAAGCTGGCCGATACGTGCATCGCGTCGTCGACCGCAAGCAGGATGTGCTCCCCGACCCCGAAGGGGAGGATCTGGCACGGCGCGTCACATCCGTGCGTGTCGAGTCTGAACGACTAGGCGTCGTTGCAGTCATAGACAGGATCGACGGAGATTTCGATGCGCTCATCCCAATCGATTTCAAGAAGGGGCACCCAGCGCCGGATGGGAGTCCGTGGCCGGCGGACCGCATGCAAGTCATCACTCAGGCGGCACTGCTCAGGGATGCTGGGCACACCGTCGATAAGGCGATGCTGTACTACGCAGAGACTCGACAGCGAGTACTGATCGCCATCGATGAGACGACGGACGCGGAGGTCGGCGAGGTGGTCGGCGCTGCGCGCAAGATCGCGTCGTCGCCGCGTCCGCCACTGCCACTGGTGCAGAGTCCGAAATGTCCTCGGTGTTCGCTCGTCGGACTATGTCTGCCCGACGAGACGAATGCGTTGCTGGCTCGGGATGAGCGTTCGCCGCGCACAATCGTCCCGAGGGATCCCGACGATCGGCCGCTCTATGTCAACGAGCAGGGCGCCTACGTCGGGGTGCGCGGCGGTCGGATCCATGTGACCAAACGTGACGAGGAATTCGCAAGTATTCGCCTGATCGACGTATCGCAATTGTGTCTCTACGGGAATGTGCAGGTCAGCGCCCAAGCGTTGTCGGCGCTCTGGGCTCGCGGCGTGCCAGTCCTGTGGTTCTCGTATGGGGGGTGGTTGCGCGGCTGGGCGCAGGGCGAGATGTCGAAGTACGTCGAACTGCGACGACGTCAGACAGTAGTGCATGCGCAGGGAGGCTTCGACGTCGCTCGCGCGATGATCGCGGCCAAGATCCGAAATTCGCGAACCATGCTGCGGCGCAACGCCCGCGTATCGGTCGACGACGAGTTCGACCAGCTCGCGCGGTTGGCGGCGAAGGCGGAGGGAGCTGAATCCGCACCGACCCTCCTCGGGATCGAGGGGACGGCGGCGCGAATCTACTTTGGTGCGTTCACCAAGATGCTGTCAGACCGGGTCGAACCGATGATCAGGGCGTTCGATGCGAATGGTCGGCAGCGTAGGCCAGCGCCCGATGCTGTCAATGCGCTTCTTGGGTATGCCTACTCGCTGTTGGTCAAGGATCTTGTTGCGACGTGTATCGGCGTCGGACTCGACCCTTACCTGGGCTTTTACCACCGACCCAGGTATGGGCGACCGTCACTTGCCTTGGACATGATGGAGGAGTTCCGCCCGCTCATCGCAGACTCCATCGTCGTCGGGATGCTCAACAATGGTGAAGTCGGGGCAGGCGACTTCGTGGTGCGGGGTCGTGCTGTCTGGCTCACACCCGCCGGACGGAAGACGGTACTGCGTGGATACGAGCGGCGGATGGAAACGACCATCACGCACCCGGTGTTCAAGTACAAGGTGAGCTACCGCCGTGTTCTCGACGTCCAGGCACGGATCTTGGCGGCGCACGTCATCGGTGAGCTCGACCGATACACGGCCATGGTTACGAGGTGACCGAGTGGCCCGACGTAGGTACCTCATCGCGTACGACATCTCCGATGATCGAAGGCTGCGCCGGGTCTGCAAGGTCATGGAGGAATTCGGCGAACGCATCCAGTACTCGGTGTTCATATGCGACCTATCCGCAATGGAGCATGTGCAGTGGACAACGAGGATTCGCGGCGAGATGAACCTGTTCGCCGACTCGGTTATCGAGATCGACCTCGGCGAGGTCGGCCACTGCTCACCGATCGGCATCCACGGGAGGGCACGGATGTTGCCGAGCTCCGGCGCTTCGATCGTTTGAGCGGCGAATGATTGCGAGCGGTCCGATGTCGACCGGGTCCCCGGACAGCGCTCGCGTGCTGGTCACGGTGCACATTGACAACTCGATAGCGCAGCATTGGCGTGTTTGGCTCACGACTGGTCGCCGCCGCTCGCGAACGATGCTGTTCGTGCAGATCACAGGTGGTAGATTTCGGGAGCCCTGATCTCCGGCCTTGAGCCGGAGCA
>CAJCHX010000375.1 GCA_903970215.1 Acidobacteriaceae bacterium | reverse complement strand
CCCCGCGGCGCGCATCCCGAGCTGTGGATGGACTGGCGCACTGCTCCTGGGATCGCCGCCACGGACCCGCCGTCGTTCCTGTACGCGGTGCCGGTGGGCGAGCACCGCCTACTGCTCGAGGAGACCTGCCTCGCCGGTGCGCCGCCGATCGCAACCGACGAGCTCGAGCGGCGCCTGCGCCTTCGCCTCGCGACCCGCGATGTGCCGGCCGGCGCGATCGCCGAGTACGTCGACTTCGCGCTGACCACGCCCGGCCGCCGTGGTGGCCGCCGCTGGGCCGGGGCCGGGCTGCGCGGCACCACGCTGCACGCGGCGACCGGCTATTCGCTCGCGGGTTCGCTCGCGCTCGCCGACGACGGCGTGGCCCGCCTGATCGCCGGCCGCTCGCCGATGCGCGCAGACGCAGTCGCGGCGCACCGGCTCCGCCGCGTGGCCCTGTCCGCATTGCTCGCGATGGGGGCCGAGCAGCAGCGCGACTTCTTCGAGGCGTTCTTCTCACTGCCTGACCGGCATATCGCCGCATTCCTGTCGGTACGCAGTTCGCTCGGTGCGACCGCAGCGGCGATGGCGGCCACGTTCGGCGCCGCGCCGACCGCAACGAGACCTGCCCTTGCGCGCGCGATCGTGCCGAGGCGGCCCCGGAACTGGACGGCCGTCCATTAAGGTTCGAAGTGACACCACGGGAGGTCGTTACATGGCGGAGCCCGACCCTCCGACACCGGGAGACAGCGTCCTCGGTGCGGTTCGGGTTGCGTCGCTGCCCACCGCGACGGGCTGGACCCTCCTGTTCGGCACCGTCGCCTGCGCGATGGCCGCCATCGTCGCCTCGTCCCCTGCTGCGGCGGCAGTTCTGATCTGGCTGGTCGTAGCCGCGACGCTCGTCGTCGCGCTCGGCGCCGCCCGGTCAGCGACCCCCCTCGGGCGCGTGGGCCTCGCCGCGACGGTCGGTGCGCAGGTCCTCGTCGCCGGCGGCGGGACGGCGTTCTGGTACGGCGGATTCCGCGCGGCGATCGCCGGCGAGATCGCGGTGCCCATCGGCCAGGTGATACTCGCGGTGTGCTCGGTGGTGTGGATCGCAAGTGACCCCCCGATCCGGGCTTTGCGCTCGGCGCGGGGCGTCCTGACGTTCTGGGCGTGTCTCCTCGCCGTCAACATCTTCGTGGTTCTCGCAGCCGCGACCACGCATAACGCGCGCAATCCGACACCGATCGGGTTCCGGCTCCTGTTGGACGTGTGCATCCTCGTGTCGATAGTCAGGCTGTCGCGGAGGTCCACGTTCTCCAATCGGGCTGTGGGGATGCTCGTGTACGCCTTCGGCCTGGCTGCCGCGTCGGCCGGTGTCCTGCTCATCGAGTTGCAGTCGGCCGGGAGTGGGTCGGCCCTGCTGCCCGGCGCCACTGCTACCACCCTCGCCCTGTTCCCAGCGGCGTATCTGCACGCCCGTGGTACGCCCGACACCCACGCGGCGAATGCGGCGGTGAATTCGGCGCCACTGCGCACTCTCGGTATGGCCGTCGTCTGTACCGCGGTCGTGGCGCTGCCTGCCGGGTCGGCGACCGTCGCGGGCTCCGGTAACCGGCTGCGGGTGGGTGCCCTGCTGACCCTGATCTTCTTCATCACCGGCTGGCTGGACCGCGTGACCCGCTCGCTGAGCCGGTCGGCCGACGCGGCGGCCGAGGATTCGCGACGTGACGGCCAGACCGGCCTGCCCAACCTCATCGGCCTGCTCCGAGACGTCGAGCTCGGAGTGGCCTCCGGCATCCGGTCGGTCGTGATGATCCAGATCGGTGGTCTGGACCTGGTGACCGCCACGTACGGGCACAGCACTCAGATGGCCCTCGTCAGGGATGCCGCCGAGCGCATCCTGCGGACGGTGGCACCGGACGAGCCCGTGTACCGGACCGATCGCCGCTACTTCGTCGTGCTCTGCCCCGGGTCCCGGCTACCCGATCTGTGTGAGCAGCTCAGTGACGTCCTGTCCGAGCCGTTCCGCGAATCGGGCTTCACGGTCCTGGTCGATCCCGCGATCGGGGCCGCCACGGGGCCGGTCGATCTGGCGAATATCGACGACCTGCTGCGGGACGCAGAGAGCGCGGTCCTCCGCGCGCGCCGGTCCGGGATTCCGGCAGCCATCTTCGACGCGGGCGCGCGGGCCGAGGCGGCCGAGCAGATGCGGATCGCGGGCGACCTCCGCGACGCCGTCAACGATGGGACGCTCGAGCTCGAATACCAGCCCATCGTCGACGTGACGGCCGGCCGGCCGGCCGCCTACGAGGCGTTGCTGCGCTGGCGGAACCAGGGCGTGCTGCGTCCGCCCGCCTACTTCCTCGAGACGGCTGAACGCACGGGGATGATCGTCGAGATCGGCTACTGGGTTCTCGATGCGGCGTTGGCACAGCTCGCCCGCGTGCACGCGATGAGAGGCGACACGGATCTGGCGATGTCGGTCAATGTCTCAGCGCAGCAACTGCAAGCACCGGGATTCGGCCGCCGGGTGCTCGCCGCGCTCGATGCCCGGGGTATCCCGCCGTCGACGTTGTGGCTCGAACTCACGGAGACCGCGCTGATCTCCGATGTCGGAAATGCGCAGCGGGCACTGCGACCACTCGCCGAGCGTGGCGTGCGGATCACCCTGGACGACTTCGGCGTGGGCTACTCGGCCCTGTCCAACCTCAGCAACTTCCCGATCAGCATCCTCAAGATCGACAAGTCGTTCACCGAATACCTCACCGCGTCCGACCTCGGGTCGGAGAAGAGCCGGGTGATCATCGCCTCGATCGTCGACATGGCCTTCCGGCTCGGCATCGACGTCGTCGTGGAGGGCGTCGAGACGCTGGAGCTCGACGGGGCTGTTCGCGCGACGTATGCGCGGTACGCCCAGGGCTGGCTGTACGGGCACCCCGAGCACGCCGAGACCGCGTTCGGCTGAACCGCACGTGCGGGCGGGCGCTGCCGACTACAGTGCGGGCGTCCGCCGTCCGCCGTCCGCCGTCCGCCGTCCGCCGCCACCGAAGGAAGGACCAGTCGATGGCCTCCGAATCAGGACTCACCGCGGCCGGCCCGGCGCTGATCTCGCTGGTCGGCCGCCAGGCCCGGCGACTGATGCCGCAGCTGCGCACCGGGAACCTCGACGACCGCGACCCGGACGCCATCCGGGAGTTGCTGCCCGGGCTCTGGCTCGCGGTCAGCACGTGGTTTCGCCCCGATGTGCGAGGGCTGCACCACATCCCCGCGGAGGGCCCCGCGCTGATCGTCGGCAACCACACCGGCGGGATCATGTCGCCCGAGGTGATGATCTCCCAACTTGCGATCACCTCGTACTTCGGCGTGGAACGGCCCTTCTACCAACTCGCCCACCGGATGGTGCTCAACTCGCCGCTGGCGCCGATCCTGCGCCGGTTCGGGACCGTCGAGGCCGATCCGGACAACGGTCACCAGGTACTCGCGGACGGTGGCCTGCTGCAGGTGTTTCCTGGTGGCGACTATGAGAACTACCGTCCGACCAGACAATCGGGCTTGGTGGACTTCGGCGGCCGCAAGGGCTTCCTACGGCTCGCGCTCAAACATGACGTACCGATCGTCCCGCAGGTCACCATCGGCGGGCAGGAGACTGCGCTGTTCCTCGCCCGCGGCGACCGGCTGGCACATCTGTTGGGCCTGGACCGGATGATGCGGATCAAAGTCCTACCGCTGGTGCTGTCCGCACCGTTCGGTGTGACGCTGCCGTTCGCGCCCTTCGTGCCGCTGCCGGCCAAGATCGTGATCCAGTACCTCCCCCCGATCGACCTGCGCGAGCGGTACGGCGACGACCCAGACCTGGACCAGGTGTACGACGACGTGGTCGCTGAGATGCAAGACGTCCTCACGTCCCTCAACGCCGAACGAAGGCTGCCGGTGATCGGATGAAGATCGAGCACCAGACCGTGATCGCCGCCCCCATCGAGGAGGTGTGGGAGGTGTGCGCCGACCCCACCGCTCTCGCGCGGTTCGGGGGGACCGACATGGAGGTCACCCCGGCAGAACCGGGACGCAAGCCGGAGAAGAACTCCCGATACCGAGTCCTGGTACGGATCGGCGGGGCGCTGGTGGGCGGTGACGTGATCGTCACCGAGGCGGAGGCGCCGCGGGAGTTCGCCTGGTCGGCGATCACGGGGGTGTCGCACCGCGTGCGACTGCGGCTGCGGCCGGTGCCGGGCGGAACGTCCGCGACGCTCCGGTTCTCGTATGACGCACCCGGAATCCTGGGCGGCGTAGCCGATTTCGCGGCATATCCGGGGGTGTGGAGCTTCGTGCGCACCGCTCTGGAGGGCATGAAGACCTCGATCGAGGGAGGCCGCGAGCTGCGACCACGCAAGGGGCTTCCGCAGCGGATCGTCGACGAGGCGATGCACGTCGGCATCCTCGCCCGCGCAGGGATCATCGCGCCGATGCGCCCCGACCGAGCGGTGCGGATCGCGTTCGCGGCGCGCAACTGGGGCCTGACGCCGGGCGCGCTGATCGCCGTCGGCGAGGCCCGGCATCCCGACCGTCCAGCGATCATCGACGACGCCGGGACGCTCACATACGCAGAAGCCGATCGACAGTCCAGCGCGATCGGCGCGGGCCTGGGCGCACTGGGCGTCACCGAAGGCGACGCGGTCGCGCTACTGGCCCGCAACCACCGCGGCTTCGTGCTGGCGATGGCCGCCGCGGCCAAGCTCGGGTGCGACCTGCTACTGCTCAACACGGGCTTCTCGGGGCCGCAGATCGCGGACGTGTGCCGTCGCGAACAGCCCTCCGTGCTGGTGTACGACGAGGAGTTCACCGACCTGGTGGCGGAAGCCGCCACCAACCGCCGGCGAGTGCTCGCCGACGGGCCTGCGGGCCCCGTGTCGGTCGACTCACCGTCGCTCGCGTCCCTGGCGGCCGAGTTCGCGGGCCGCGCCCCAGCAACGCCGGGCCGCGCAGGCAAACTCACCATCCTGACGTCCGGCACCACCGGCACCCCGAAGGGAGCGAGCCGCCGCGCGGTATCGTCCGCCGGCGGGCCGACGCTCGAGGCACCGGCCGCGCTCCTCGACCGGATCCCGCTCCACGAGGGCATGCGAGTCGGATTGGCCGCGCCGGCCTTTCACGCCTGGGGCCTGTCGAACCTGCTGCTGTCGCTGGCCCTCGGTGCCTCCGTGGTCTGCGTCCGCAAGTTCGATCCGGAGGCCTGGCTGAGGGCCGTCGACGAGCACCGGCTGGAGACCCTGGTCGTCGTGCCGGTGATGCTGTCGCGGATCATCGAGCTTCCGGAGGATGTGCGCCGGCGGTACGACACGTCGTCGCTGTCCGTGGTCGCGGCATCCGGCTCGGCTCTGCCTGGCGACCTGTCCGACCGGTGGATGGACGAGTTCGGCGACAACCTGTACAACCTCTACGGCTCGACCGAGGTCGCCAACGCCACGATCGCCACCCCCTCGGACATGCGCCGTGCGCCCGGCACCGCGGGCCGACCGACCTTGGGCACCACAGTGCGGTTGTTCGACGACGCCGGTATCGAGGTGCGCCAGGGCGAGGTGGGGCGGATCTTCGTGGGCAACTCTCAACTCTTCGAGGGCTATTCGGGCGGTGGCGACAAGCAGCGACTGCACGGGCTGATGGCCACCGGCGACGTGGGCCTTTTCGACGCGGCGGGCCGGCTGTTCGTGGTCGGCCGCGACGACGACATGATCGTGTCCGGCGGCGAGAACGTCTTTCCCAAAGAGGTCGAGGATGCGATCGGCAGGCACCCGGCCGTTGCCGAAGTAGCGGCCGTCGGGGTGGACGACGAGCAGTTCGGCCAACGGCTGCGGGCGTTCGTGGTGCTCCGCTCCGGGCGATCGGCATCGGTCGACGAGATCAAGTCGGTGGTGCGCAACGAACTCGCGGGCTACAAGGTCCCACGCGATGTCGTTTTTCTGGGCGAGTTGCCACGCAACGCGACCGGCAAGGTACTCCGTAAGGAACTTCAGTGAGCTGACGGCGGACGGTCAGTCCTCCGATTCGCCGGCTGCCACCGGCTCGGCAGGCTCGATCTCGAGATCCTTCGCCTGCTGGATCAGGTCCTCGAGCGCTGCGGGCGGCAGCGCCCCGGCCTCGTTGTAGACCAGATTGCCCTTTTTGAACACCATGAGCGTGGGGATGGACCGGATGTTCGCGGCGGCGGCGAGCGCCTGCTCCGCCTCGGTGTCGACCTTGGCGAATACAACGTCGGGGTGCTTCTCCGAGCTCTTCTCGAAGGTCGGGGCGAATGCGCGGCACGGTCCGCACCACGATGCCCAGAAGTCCACGAGCACGATCTCGTTGTCGGTCACCGTCTTGTCGAATCGGTCTGATGTGAGGTTCAACGTCGCCATGCATGCAACAACCGATCATGGGCGAGTGAGATTCCCGGGCGCCTGTGGTACCAGGAGAAGCCGACAGAGGACTCGGCGTGATTTCAATTCGCTGGCACCCTGCGACCCGGCGTAATCACCCGCGAGCGGTCGGAACCGGCAGGTCGGTCGGCATCCGCCCGACGCCGAGGTGGCGCAATGCCGAGACCGCACGCGGACCGATTCCTCGGCACCCCGGCGCCGCTCGAAACGGCCCTATTCTGGCCGCCATGGAACCGACGCCCACGGGATCGACGCCCACGGGATCGACACAGCCGGGCCAGGCAGGTCATACGCGCCGGACCGCACGTGCCGACAATGCGCGAGTGGTCGCCGACGTTCTCCGCCAGACCATCGTCGACGGCGGCTTCGCCAACGGGCTTCCCTCCGACGACGCGCTCGCCCGTGACTTCACCGTCTCGCGCAACACCGTCCGCGCCGCGCTCACCCTGCTGCGAACCGAGGGGTGGATCGACCGGGCCCCGCGGCTCGGCACCACCGTCGCCCAGCGCACCGTCGATCACCGGCTCGATTCACTGCGCGGCCTCGAAGAGACCCTCACCGGATACGGCGAGGTGCGCAACACCGTCCGGGTAGCGACCGTTCTGGTGCCACCGCCGGTGGTAGCCCGCAAACTCGAACTCGGCCCCGACGTTCCCGTCGTGTACCTGGAGCGGCTGCGGCACCTCGCCGGGGAGACCATCAGCCTGGACCTGACGTACCTGGCCAGCGATATCGGTGTGGCCCTGCTCGACGAGGACCTCGAGACCAACGACGTCTTCCCGCTCATCGAGAGAGTGGCCGGCCGACCACTCGGCGACGCCGACCTCAGCCTCACCGCCGCGGCGGCCGACGCGCATTCCGCGGCCGACCTCGCCATCGCGCCCGGCGCGCCGATCCTGTTGCTGGAGCGACTCACCCGACTCGACGACGGACGGCCCGTCGACCTCGAGTACATCCGCATGCGCGCAGACCGGATCACCATGCGCGGCACCGTCTCCCGTTCCCACCACGAAAGCGAGCACTCATGAGCCAGGTGACCCAGCGGGTCGACGTGCCCGTCACCATCGACCAATCCCTGTGTATCGAGGGCTGCAACATCTGCGTCGAGGCATGCCCCCTCGACTCACTCACGCTGCATCCCGACTCCGGCAAGGCGTACATGTACGTCGACGAGTGCTGGTATTGCGGGCCGTGCGCCGCTCGCTGCCCGACCGGCGCAGTCACCATCAACATGCCCTATCTCCTCCGATGACGGTCCTGCCGCGTCGCCCTAGTCGACCACCGCCCACCGCCCACCGCCCACCGAGAGATGCATCCCCACATGACATTCGAGATCCCCGACCCGTCCCGACGCGAGCGCCTGACGTGCGACGTGCTGGTGATCGGCGGCGGCACCGCCGGTACGATGGCCGCCCTCACCGCCGCCGAGGCCGGCGCCCAGGTCCTCCTGCTCGAGAAGGCCCACGTCCGCCACTCGGGCGCACTGGCGATGGGCATGGACGGGGTGAACAATGCCGTCATCCCCGGCAAGGCCGAGCCGGACGACTACGTCGCCGAGATCACCCGCGCGAACGACGGCATCGTGAACCAGCGCACCGTATATCAGACCGCTACAAGGGGTTTCGCGATGATCCAGCGACTGGAGCGGTACGGCGTGAAGTTCGAGAAGGACGAGTACGGCGAGTACGCGGTGCGCCGCGTCCACCGCTCCGGTTCGTACGTACTGCCGATGCCGGAGGGCAAGGACGTCAAGAAGGCCCTGTATCGGGTACTGCGCCAACGGAGCATGCGCGAGCGGATCCGGATCGAGAACCGCCTGATGCCCGTCCGCGTCCTGGTCGACGGGGAAGGCGACGAGCGGCGCGCCGTCGGCGCTGCCGCACTGCACACGCGCACAGGGGAGTTCGTGGAGATCGCAGCGGGCGCGGTGATCCTTGCGACCGGGCCGTGCGGCCGCCTGGGGCTACCCGCATCCGGATATCTGTACGGCACATACGAGAACCCGACCAACGCCGGTGACGGATACGCGATGGCGTACCACGCCGGCGCCGAGTTGAGCGGGATCGAGTGCTTCCAGATCAATCCGCTCATCAAGGACTACAACGGGCCCGCGTGCGCGTATGTGGCAAACCCGTTCGGCGGATACCAGGTGAACGCGCACGGGGAGCGGTTCGTGGATTCCGACTACTGGTCCGGCGACATGATGAAGGAGGTCAAGGCCGAGATCGATTCCGCCCGCGGACCGATCTACCTCAAGGTCTCGCACCTACCCGACGAGACGATCGACGCGCTGGAGTCGATCCTGCACACCACCGAACGGCCCACTCGCTCGACCTTCCACGCCGGCCGCGGCCACGACTACCGCACTCACGACATCGAGATGCACATCTCCGAGATCGGTTTGTGTAGCGGCCATTCCGCTTCGGGCGTGTGGGTGGACGAGAACGCCGCCACCACGGTGCCCGGGCTGTATGCCGCGGGCGATCTCGCGTGCGTCCCGCACAACTACATGATCGGCGCGTTCGTGTTCGGCGAACTGGCGGGCACCGACGCCGCGCGCCGTGCCGCGGAATCCCCTGTCCCAGAGCATCTTCCAGAGGATCAGGTACTCGCGGCCCACGAGCTGATCTACCGGCCGGCGCGCCAGCCGGACGGCCCCCCGCAGCCGCAGGTGGAGTACAAGCTGAGGCGCTTCGTCAACGACTATGTGGCGCCGCCGAAGACCGCAGCCAGGCTGACCATCGCCGTCGAGACGTTCGAGCGGATGCGCGACGACGTGGCCGGGATGGGCGCGCGCACCCCGCACGAGCTCATGCGCTGCGCCGAGGTGGGATTCATCCGCGACTGCGCCGAGATGGCGGCCAGGAGCTCGCTGGTCCGCACGGAGTCCCGATGGGGGCTGTACCACGACCGCGCCGACACCCCTGGACGGGACGACGTGCGTTGGGGACGGCACCTCAATCTGCGTAAGGGAGACGACGGCCGGATGGAGTTCCTGACCCGACCCGTGGCCCCGTACCTGGTGGCCGTGGACGAGTTCGATCACATCCCGTCCGCAGGGGGCGAGCCCGAGGTGCTGGGCCCGATCGAGGTGGTGCCACGCGCCGTCGTCCCCGCAGGGAGTGCGCCCCCGGCAGAGCCGAAGCCCCCGTCTTCGCCACGGCTGCGAGAGGTGCTCGCGCTCGACTCTCCCAGCACCGTCGAACTCGCGCCGTTCCTCACCGATCCTGATCCGTTGGTCCGGCGGACCTCTGTCGAGATCCTCGTCGAGACCGCACCGGAGGGATATCTTCACGCGCTGCGCACGGCGCTCGCCGACCCGGACGCCCGCGTGCGGCGATCGGCAGCGGACGGCCTCACAGAGTTGGTCGAGGTGCTGCCGGCGGCAGACGGCCTGGCCGTGCACCTGTCGTCGGGCGATGCCGTCGTCCGCGCCCGCATCGGTGATCTGCTGCGGGCTCTCCGCGCGGGCGGCACCGCCGACTACCGACGCCTCGCGACAGATTCCGACCACCGGGTACGGATCGTCGGGATCCGCGGGTTCGTGTCGCTGGACGACTGGGAAGCCGTCGCCGCAACGGCGGGCGACTCCAATCGGGAGGTCCGGATCGCGGCTGCGGCAGGCCTGGCTGTCGTCGGCGCCGGGGGCGCAGACGTGGTGCGAGCCCTCGCCACCGATCACGATCCGCTGGTGCGGGCGGCGGCCCTGGCGGCCCTCGCCACGCTCGGCGGCCCCGACGACGCCGACCGGATCGCAACGGGCCTGGCCGACCGCGCCTGGCAGGTGCGTCAGGGCGCGGGGCGCGGCGCTGCGTGCCTGGGAGCCGAAGCCGGCGCGGCGACCCTCGGACCGGCCCTGGCAGATCCACACCTCGACGTCCGCAAGGCGGCCGTCCTGACTCTGCGCCGGTGGCCGGAGGCACCGCAGGTTGCCGAGGCACTCGAGTTCTTGACCGACGACGCCGACGCCGATGTGCGTGCGCACGCCCGCCTCGGGCTGGCAGGCGTCCGCTGATCGCGCGGACCTCAGTTGACCTGTCGGTCGCGACCCGCCCAGTAGGGTTCGCGCAGCACGAACTTCTGGATCTTGCCCGTGGCCGTACGCGGAAGGGATTCCACGAAATCGATGCGTTTCGGACACTTGTACCCGGCCAAGAGCGTGCGACAGTGCGCGACGATGTCCTCGGCGGTCACGTCGCTGCCGTCGGTCACGACCACCGCGGTCACCAGCTCGCCCCATCTGTCGTCGGGGATGCCGATCACGGCCGCCTCGCGGACTGCGGGGTGGGAGATGAGCGCGTCCTCCACCTCGATCGAGGTGACGTTCTCGCCGCCGCTGATGATGACGTCCTTCTTACGATCGGCGATCGTAAGGTAGCCGTCCTCGAGGGACCCGCGGTCACCCGTGTGGAACCAGTCCCCCGCCAAGGCCCGGGCGGTCTCATCGGGCTTGTTCCAGTACGCGTCCAGCACGTGGTTGGAGCGGGCCAACACCTCGCCGTCGTCGTCGATCTCGATGCGGACTCCGAGCGCCGGCCCACCGGCGCGGCCCAGCCGCCGCGCCTGCTCCATCGGGTCGACTGCGTCCCACTCCGACCGGGCGCGATTCACGGTGAGTAGCGGCGATGTCTCGGTGAGACCGTAGATCTGGATGAACTCCCACCCGAGTTCGGCTCGTACCCGGTGGATCACCCGGGTCGGGGGCGGTGCTCCGGCAACGATCACCCGGACCCGATCACGGCCGGGAATCTCGCCGGTCCAGGTGGTCGCAGCGTCGAGCGCCGCAGTGACGACGGCGGGCGCCGCACACATCACCGTCACCCCGTGCGCCTCGACCCGTCGCAGGATCTCCGCTCCGTCCACTTTGCGCAGCACGATGTGCCGCGCCCCGACACCCGTGACGCCGTAGGGCATTCCCCAGCCGTTCGCGTGGAACATGGGGAGGGTATGGAGCAGCACGTCGCTGTCGGTGAGCGCTACGTGCAGACCGAACACGACGGCGTTGAGCCACAGGTTGCGATGCGTGAGCTGCACGCCCTTCGGCCGAGCCGTGGTACCGGACGTGTAATTGATGGTGGCGGTGGCGTTCTCGTCTCCGGCCCAGGCGCGAGGCGGTACCTCTCCCCCACTCCCGAAGATCTTCTCGTCATCGCGCCCGAGCACGAAGACGTGCTTCGCGGTGACGGTGGCCAAGAGGTGCTCGACCTCGGGGTCCACGATCAGCACCTCGGCCCCGCTGTCGGCGACGATGTACTCGACCTCGGCAGCCGCCAGCCGAAAATTGATCGGGACCAGGATCCGACCCCAACCGGAGACGCCGAAGAAGGACACGAGCAACCGCGCTGAGTTCTGCGACACGATCGCGACGCGACCGCCGACGGGGACGCCGAGCGCATCGAGTCGGGCCGCCTGCCCCCGCGCGAGCCGGGCCATGTCCCGGTACGTCACCCCGCCCCACGACAGCGCGGGCTGGTCCGGCTCATCGACCACCCCGACGCGGTCGGGATAGACGAGCTCTGCTCGGTCGAGGAAGTCACGAACACCGAGGTCGACGAACATATGGTCACCCTAGTGCGTGGTCAACCCGCCGCGAAGGGACTTGGCGTCGTCGGCTGTGCCGCGTCATGACGGACGCGTGGGGCCCAACGAGGAGGCACCGTTGAAGGATTCCCGTCAGCGAACGGGAGCAGGTCCTGGCGTACAGCAAACTCCACCAACCACCAACACACCAGCCACAATCACACCATGAAGCGCAGCGCAGCGCCTGACGCCTGGCGCCTGGCGCCTGGCGCCTGGCGCCTGGCGCCTGGCGCCTGGACACGTCCAGTACCCGCCCGGGGTGTCGGTCCCGGGTGCGTGCTCGCGTGTTCGATTGTGGTTCGCCGGGTCAGAACGGCGGCGGCGCGTCGGGTTCGCGTCCCGCGCGGGCGTCGTCGTGGTGGCGCAGCCTGCGGTTGAGCTCGCGGAGCCGTTCCCGCTGTGCGTTGCGTCGCTCGGCTCGGGTCGGCGCGCTATCGGAGGGCTTACGCCGCGGCTGTTCGGTCGCCCCCGACCCCCGACCACCCGCGCCGCCTGCGCCACCCGCGCCACCCGGGCCACCCGCGCCGTCCGGGCCACCCGCGCCGTCCGGGCCGCCTGCGCCGTCCGGGCCGTCTGCGCCGTCGGGGTCGTCGGGGGACCCCGGCCGGGTGGGTTCCCACACCAGCGCGTCCAGGTCGGGGAAGCCGTCGGTGCCCTGCACCAACCCGGTCAGGTACACCGTCCCGCCGGGATGACGCCACTGCACCGACCCGTCCGGCAGCACATCCGACAGCCACCCGGTGTGGGTTTTTATCCGATGGTGAAAACCGCACAGCGGCACCAGATTCCCCACCTCGGTCTGGCCACCCCGTGCAGGGTCGGTGTGGTTGTACTCGACCACGTGATCGATCTCGCACCGCTCAGCCGCCACCGTGCAGCCGGGGAACACACACGTGCGGTACCGCAACCGCACCACGATCCGCTGCGCCGCGGTCGGCCGGTACCCACTGGCCTGCGCCGCCACCACCGACCCGTCCGACCGTCGTCGACCCACCGGTCGCACCGTCACCGCACACGTCTCGAGCAGCCGCCGCGCCTCCCCGGCGGTCACCGGCCCCGACGCGCATCCAGCGCCGAGCAACTCCCCCGGCCGGTCGTCGACCCCGGCCACCGTCCGCTCACCGAGCACCAACACCAGATCCGCCTTCAACCGCTCGGCCACCGCCCCCACCCGCGGCCGCCGCTCCCGCTGCTCACAATCCGGACGCCCGCACCTGCAGCCCAGGCTCACATACCCCTGCACCAACGCCACCAGCGCATCGACCTCCCGCTGGTCGCGGCCGCGGCCGTCCTTGCGGCACACCGAGTGCGCGACCTGATCGATCATCCCCGACAGATCCACCGCGTTCGCCCGGTCCATCCTCGCCTCCAACGTCACCTTCCCGTCCCGGTGCGCGGTGAACGCC
>CAJCHX010000374.1 GCA_903970215.1 Acidobacteriaceae bacterium | reverse complement strand
TGCACCACCAGGCCGTACGCGGGGTTGTCCTCGATCCATCGCCCGCTGGTGAGCATCTGCCACGCCTGCGGCACGTAGTGCTTCTCGTCGAAGACGGGAGTGTGCACGGCCTGGTTGCCGTTGAACCCGTCGTTGGTCGGGCTACTCACGGTCCACAGCCGGGTGACCAGCGCGATCGCCGTCAGCACCCCCGTCACCCACCAACCGCGGGCGGTGTCGACGGCGCCGAAGACGGGTGGCGGCACCGGCGGGCCGGGGCGCACCGAGACCCGCTCGGGTGCGGGCGCATCGAGGAGCGAGCCGGTGGATTGGGCGGTCACCTGGCCCATCGTAAGGTGTGTGGTCGTGGAGACCGCTGAGCGACGAGACGCACCGGCATCCGGCGCGGTGGGTCGCCTGGTCGTGGCCGGCGTCCCGATGGGTAACCCCCGGGACGCCTCGTCGCGGCTGGTCGAGGCATTGGCGACGGCCGACGTGATCGCCGCCGAGGACACCCGGCGGGCCCGCGCGCTGGCCGCGTCCGTGGGCGCGGAGCCGGTCGGGCGCGTCGTGAGCTTCTACGACCACAACGAGCAGGTCCGGATCCCGGGCCTGCTCGACGACCTGCGGGCCGGGGCGACCGTACTGTTGGTGACCGATGCCGGGATGCCGTCGGTGTCCGATCCCGGGTACCGGCTGGTCGCCGCGGCCGTAGCGGCCGGCCTGCCCGTCACCTGCCTGCCCGGCCCCTCTGCGGTGACCACGGCGCTCGCCCTGTCGTGGCTCGAGGTCGAGCGGTTCTGCTTCGACGGGTTCGCGCCCCGCAAGGCCGGCGCGCGCCGTACCTGGCTCGAGAGCCTCGTCGCCGAGCGCCGCGCCTGCGTCTTCTTCGAGTCGCCGCACCGCCTGGCCGACACGTTGGCGGCGGCTCGGGAGGTGCTCGGCGGCGACCGTCGCGCCGCCGTGTGCCGCGAGCTCACCAAGACCTACGAGGAGGTGCGACGGGGCACGCTCGCGGAGCTGGCCGGGTGGGCCGCCGACGGTGTGCGGGGCGAGATCACCGTGGTCGTCGCCGGTGCGGCGCCGCGGCAGGCCGACCCGCAGGAGTTGGTCACCGAGGTCCTGCGCCGCGTCGACGACGGCGAGCGGCTCAAGGATGCATGCGCCGCGGTGGCCGCCGAGACGGGCGCGTCCAAGCGTGAGCTGTATCAGGCTGCGCTCGCAGCGCGTGAGTGATGAGTGCTGCCGTCGCCGCGGCCGATCCGGCCCGGTGGCGCGTCAGAGCTGGGTCGCCGACACGATCGACGCGGCCTTGTGTAAGCACTCCTCGAACTCCGCGTCGGGATCCGAGTCGATGGTGATCCCGCCGCCCACACCGAGGCGCAACGTGCCGTCGGGTGCGCACTCGACGGTACGGATCGCCACATTGAGATCGAGTCCCGTTGCGGGATGGTCGATCCCGATCGCCCCGCAATAGGTTCCACGGGTGTGCTGCTCCCACTGCGTGATTCGCTCGCGCGCTGCGATCTTCGGTGTGCCGGTCACCGATGCCGGCGGAAAAGTGGCCTCCAGCAACTCCGCCCGGGTCACCTCCGGCCGCAGTCGGGCGGTCACATGCGAGACCAGGTGCCATACGCCGGGAGCCGGCTCGATCCGCAACAGTCCGGTGGCGCGGACACTGCCGATCCGAGCGACCCGGCCGAGGTCGTTGCGCACGAGGTCGACGATCATCACGTTCTCTGCGACGTCTTTGACGCTGGCGCGCAACGCCTCCGGAGGTTGCGAGCGCGGTAGTGTGCCCTTGATCGGATGCTCGGTCACGATTCCGCCGCGCTCGGCGAGGAACGTCTCCGGGGAGAACGACATCACGGCGCCCCAGCTGCCGGAGAGGAAGGCCGCCTTGGCCGGTCTTGTGCGAGCGACGATGTCGCAGAACATGTCCAGCGGATCGCCGGTGAGCCGGCCGTCGAACCTGGTGCATACGTTCACCTGGTACACGTCGCCCGCTGCGATCGCCTCCCGGCAGGCCTGCACCGCTCGGCGGTGCGGCACCGGGTCGGGGCCCCGCCAGGTGGCACGCCATGGTCGTGCCGAGCCGGCCTCTCGGGGAATCGGGCACGCGTCACGCCCCGGCCGCCCGGAGTCCACGAGGCGGGGATCCGCGCTGCGCCACCCGGTGTCGTCGCGCAGCAGTAGCGGTCCGGGGTCGCCACCCAGGATGCTGGGGACCAGCCGTGCATCGTCCGGCCGCACGTCCGGGTAACCCAGCAACCCCAGCCACGGCGCGCCGCTGGGCGCGCGATCCGGCGTCAGCTCCGGCGCGGGGGCGAGCACGGCGGCGAACCCACCCCACGAGCCCAGCAGTGCCGCGGGGCGTCCGCCGGTGTCCCGCAGCGCCCGCAGCGCGGCGAGGGCGTCTATCGGCGGTGGCACCGCGACATCGTCCCAGACCGCGCGGCGATGTGTCCGATCGGCCGTCGACAGGACTTTTCCCGGCCTAACGTTGTGTGAGTACCAGAATCGAGGAGGTCCACGTGTCCGGAATGCGCCCCGATCTGAGCGGGGTCGACCCGCTGGTGGCGAATCTCACCCACCGCGTGTGCATCGGCGACCTCACGACCCGGGCGGCGCATCAGTTCGGCGACCGGGTGGCGATCATCGACGGCGACGTGACGCTCACCTTCGGCGAACTCGAAGAGCGCGCGAACGCCGTCGCTCGCGGTTTGCAATCCCGCGGCTACGGGCGCGGCGACGCGATAGCGGTGCAGTTGCAGAACCGATGGGAGTTCGTGGTCTCGTTCTTCGCGTGCGCGAAGCTCGGGGTGGTGGCCATGCCGATCAATCTGGCTCTGTCGTCGGATGACGTGGCGTATCAGCTCATCGACTCGGAGGTCGGGGCGGTGATCACCGAGGACGCGTTCACGCCAGTGCTGGAGGCCGCGCTGGGTGCTGCTCCACGAGCGGCGGTGCGTGAGGTGTACCTGGTGGGCGGTTCGCGAGGCCCACTGGCAGGGCGCGCGGTGGCCGTGTTCGCCGACCTCGCCGCCGACGACACCACGCCGGTCGAGACGATCGTCGACGACCGAGACGTGCTGCACTGCCTCTACACGTCGGGCACCACGTCGCGGCCGAAGGGGGTGGTCACGAGCCACGTCGCCGTCCAGATCGGCGTGCTCACGACAGCCATGACCGTCGGGCTGCGCCCAGACGTGGCACCGGCGGTGGCGCCGATCGTGCTCCCGCTGTTCCACGTGACCGCGTTGGACGTGGTGCTGCTGCCGACCCTCGCCGTGGGTGGGACGGCTGTGCTGTTGCGCGGTTTCGACGCCGCGCGGGTCGCGCAGACCTTCGCCGATCACCGGGTGACACACATCTCGATGCTGCCGATGATGTGGGCCGCGATCCTGGCCGAGCCAGGGCTCGACGACGCCGACACGGCCTCGTTGCAGACGGGTTTCTACGCGATGGCGCCGATGCCCGCGTTGCTGCTCGAGCGGCTGCGCACACGGTTTCCCAATGCGGCGATCATCCTGGGCTCGGGGCAGACCGAGACGACCCCGCTGTCCGAGATGCAGTGGCCGGGGCATCAGGGCGTCAAGGACGCGTCGTGGGGCCCCGCTGTCGCGACCACCGACATCGCGATCATGGGGCCCGACGGCGAGCTGTTGCCGTGTGGACAGGAGGGCGAGATCGTCTATCGCACACCGCAGCTCATGGAGGGCTACTGGAACAATGCCCAAGCCAACCGAGAGGCCTTCGCGCACGGCTGGTTCCACGGCGGCGACATCGGCTACCTCGACGATGCCGGCGTCGTGTGGTTCACCGACCGCGCGAAGGACATCATCAAATCGGGAGGCGAGAACGTCTCCTCGGTCGAGGTCGAGCGGATCCTGTTGGGACATGAACTGGTGTCCGAGGTGGCCGTGGTGGGGACGTTCGACGACCGCTGGGGCGAGGCGGTGACGGCGATCGTGGTGCCCGCGTCACCCGTCGACGGTAGCCCTGCGGACAGTGCTGCCGCGGCAGAGGCCATCCGCGAATTCGCGCGACAGCGGTTGGCAGGGTTCAAGACTCCCAAGCGGGTGGTGTTCGTGAAGGCGCTACCGAAGACCGCGACCGGGAAGATCCAGAAGCACCGGCTGCGCTCGACGAGGCCGAGCGTCGGGTATCGGGACGGCGGTGCGTGGCGATCTCCTCGGTGACACGGAAGGGATGCCCATGCGCACAACCGTCATCGCACTCGCCGCGGCAGCCGTGATGGTCCTCGGCCCGGTGGCCCAGGCCGCCGCTGCTCCGATCGGCCCGGCTGCTCCGATCGGCCCGGCTGTTCCGATCGGCCCGGCTGTTCCGATCAACCCGGGCGGACCCATGATCCCGCTCGGCCCCGGCCCCGTCTGCCTGCAGGTTCCTGCGAGATCGGTGACGGCGGCCGTCGCGTCGCTGCCGCGCGCGTTCCCGCACGCGCCGTGGCGCGTGACAGCACACGGATCGTCCATCGGTTGCGCGCTGAACTGGGTGCAGGTGGCGCCCCAGGGAGCCACCGGCAGCTCGCCGACGCAGATCCTGTTCTTCTACCGCGACCGGTACGTGGGTTCGGCCACGCCCAAGGCCACCGCGTTCACGACGGTAGTGGGAACGGGACCGGTGTCGGGTGAGATCGCCGTGCAGTACCGGTGGATCGTGGGCGACGAACCCGATGCGTCTCCACAGGGCCAGGCATACGTCCGATTCGCGCTCACGCCACAGCACACGGTGCGAGCCCTCGATCCGATCCCGCCG
>CAJCHX010000373.1 GCA_903970215.1 Acidobacteriaceae bacterium | reverse complement strand
GTGCGGCGGCCGGTTCGGCGCTGCGCGCCTTCGCGCGCTCGGACCGCCACAATCCCGTCCCGGTGAACACGGCGGCGACGTCGGCCTCGCCGAACACGAGGTCGGCACGCTCCTGCGGGTCGTCGGCGTCCACCGGTACGTAGGCCGCGCCCGCGGCGAGCGTGGAGAGGATCGCGACGTACAGCGAGCGGTGCCCGGACGGCATCCGTACTCCTACGCGGTCGCCCGCGGCGATGCCGTTGCGATCGAGCCACTCGGCGCCGCCCGTCACCTCCTCCCACAGCTCTGAGTAGGTGAGTACGAGTTCGCCGTCGTCGATCGCTGGTTCTTCGGGATAGGCGTCGACGGTGGTGCGAAGAATGTCGATCAGCGTGCGTGGGTCCGGCGCCAGGCCGGACAGCAGGTATTGCTCGGGGATGGGGTGTCGGCCCACGGGGGCTGTTCCTCCGGTGCGTGATCGGGCGAGCTTGGACGTTCGACTCTGCGGGGTCGATTGTGTCAGGTTAGGCGCCGGTGTCACGACCACCGGTCGGCGCGGCGGGATGCGCGGCGGGATGGCGCAGGCGCCGAGCAGCGCGTGCGCAGGTGCCCGCGATGGGTGGCCGTGGTCGAATACGTGATGATCGTCAACTTCGCTTCGATGTCGGTAATGATCGCGGCGGTGGGGACGTTGTGCAGTAAGGAGTCAGGGTCCGCTATTGATGAGGGGCCGATAGGAAGTAGCCGTCGGGCGTCGGGGCCCGGTGGGTGAGGAGATTTGGGTCATGCCGATCATCGCGCACCGCGGGCGCAGCGTCCGCTCGGTGGTCCTGTTGGTCATCACCTTCATCGTCATGAAGGGAATGATGACGATCTTCCCCGTCCGCGACCGGACACTGGCGTGGTTGCGTGCGCTGGAGCCGTGGCTGGGAAAGGTGCCACAGTCGGTCCGTGGGGTGGAGATCGAACAGCTCACCATGGCGGGCGTTCCGGCCGAGAAGATCGTGCCGATCGGGGTGGAGATCCGTCCCCGTACGGCGCTGGCCTACTACCACGGTGGCGCCTTCATCGGGTGCAACCTCGACACGCATCGGCGGATCGCGGTGATGCTCGCGCGGGGGCTGCGAGTCCCCGTCTACAACGTCGAATACCGGCAGTTCCCCGACGGCGGCGTCGGCACGTCTGTGCACGACGGCTACCAGGCCTATCGCGAGCTGCTGGACAGCGGCGAGTACGACCGCATCGTGGTGGCCGGCGACTCGGCGGGCGGTTTCGTCAGCGCCAAGGTGATCGAGTACGCCGCGCGTGACTCGGTGTCCCGGCCTGCCGCGTTCATCGGCTTCTCGCCGTTCCTCAACATCGAGGCCGACCCTCGCCGCAGCAGCCGGTACGACGCGATGTTGCCCATCCGCAAGGTCGAGGCGCTCCGGGAGATCTTCGAGCGCGGGCCCGAGGAGTTGTACGGCCCGGAGGACATGACCGGTGACTCGACTGCGCCCGACTTCCCGCCCACCGTTTTGACGTGCGCGCGCCGGGAGGCTCTGGAGCTGGACTCGCGCAACCTCGTCGCCGCGCTCGATCGGGCCGGGGTGCCCAACGAGTTGCACGTGTACGACGGGCAGGTGCACGCCTTCCCGGTCGCGATCGGTTCGACGCCGGAGTCGCTGAACGCGTACCGCACCGTGGTCGGCTTCGTTGCGGATGTGCTCGACGCCGAGACCGCTGCCGTCGACGCGGCCGAGACGAGCGAGGCCGGCACCGGCGCGGCGTAGCGGTGTCCGTGCACGGATGACCTTGATATTGGTTGAGGTACTCGCCGATCGCAGTAGGGTGGACCGCATGGCCGATCTGAAGCTGGGGTACAAAGCGTCCGCCGAGCAGTTCGCCCCGCGCGAACTCGTCGAGATCGCCGTCGCGGCCGAGGCCGCCGGCATGGATTCGGTGGCGGTGAGCGATCACTTCCAGCCCTGGCGGGTGAACGGCGGTCACGCCCCGTTCTCGCTGGCCTGGATGGCCGCGGTCGGGGAGCGGACGAAGCGGGTGCAGATCGGAACGTCGGTGATGACGCCGACGTTCCGCTACAACCCGGCCGTGATCGCGCAGGCGTTCGGGACGATGGCGTGCCTGTATCCCGACCGGATCTTCTTGGGAGCGGGAACGGGCGAGGCGCTCAACGAGTTCGCGACCGGATTCCAGGGCGAGTGGCCGGAGTTCAAGGAGCGGTTCGCGCGGCTGCGCGAGGCGGTGCGCCTGATGCGCGAACTGTGGGCCGGCAAGGTGGTGAACTTCGACGGTGAGTACTACCACACCCAGGACGCCGTGCTGTTCGACATTCCGGAGCAGCCCGTCCCGGTGTACATCGCGGCGGGTGGGCCGGTGGTGGCGCGCTACGACGG
>CAJCHX010000372.1 GCA_903970215.1 Acidobacteriaceae bacterium | reverse complement strand
TGGCGGGATCGGCCCCGACACTCGCCGCCCGCCGAGGAAGTCGCGGCACGGGCGCATCCGGCTGCCGCGTCCATTGGGTCGAGTGTGATCGGATCGAGTACCGACGCCTGGCATGGCTGGAGCGAGCGCTACACCGCGACCTGGGCCGGATGTACCGCCGATTCCTCGCTGCCGGGCTGTCGATCACGATCAATGAGTCCATGGTCGAGGCTGTCGATCCGATGCTGAGGTCCACCAAGCTTGAGGGCGCGTCAGCCGTGCTGGCATTCGACGAACTGCGCTATGAGTTGGAAAGCAGCCACGGCGAGACGTCCGAGGTCACCGTGCGCTTCGCAATGCTGCCGATTCACCGCTGGCACGGCCTCGACAACGTCACCAAGCGCCGCATCGGCATTGTCGGTGGCGGCGGGGTTTCGATTCTGCGCGCCGCCCGCGAGATTGCATCGGGCTGGCACTTGATGGGCGGCAAGCGCCGAGAGAACTACGACGACTGGTGGCGCTGCGAGATCGAGTTCGATCCCCTGCTCGACGAACACTTCGGCATCACGATCAACAAACAGGGAATCCGCCCGTCCGCAGTTCTACGTGAAGCACTCGAACCCGAACTTGAGTCGGTCGCCCGGCTCCTAAATGCGCGAGTCCGTCAGGCCTTCGAGGACGTGAAATTCCAGGCGGCAGCCGAGAAATCGTGCCGGATTGCGGCCGCTGCCGACCCGGATCTGCCGCTTATCACGTCGCGTGGACGCAGTGGCGCCATCAAGTACCGGATCGGGTCGGACGCGCTGCCGATGAAGGCGATGTTCAGGTCAAAGCTGGCGCAGCGGACACTTGACCTCACGCTCAACGCCGACCACCCCGCTTTCGCAGCGCTCTACCAGCCGCTGCAGGGCATCGAGGGCGACGTTGCAGCCGAGCTTCGGACATCGATCGAACTCTTCCTGCTCTCCTTTGCCAGGAGTGCCGCACAACTAGAACGGGACGGACACCGCATCGACGACCTACTGGAAGCGTGGAGCACTACGTACGGACGGATGCTTCAAAAGTCATGAGCGACGACGCGAAGTACATCCCTCTGACGCTCCCTACGGGCGCGTCGACCAACGAACGTCGGGGCTTCCTGCGACTCTGCACGTTGCTCGCGCGTACGCAGTTCGATCCCGACACGCCACTCGACCACGCGTTCTGGATTGCTGCAGCTGAACTTGGCGACCTCTACAACAAGCCTCGCCTGGCTGCGGCGGTCCACACCTTGATCGACCTCGTTGACCAAGGCTGGGCGGTTCAGGTCGACAAGCTGGGTCCGCTGCTCAGCCCTCCCGATTCACACCTCGAGCGCGCGACCGAGAAGGCGCGTATCCGGAGGCAGGAACATCTGCGCCGGGACGCCCAACTTCGTCAGCCAAGCGTCCGACGGTTCGTCACGAACATGGAGCGGTCGCACCAGCACGGCGATCGGCTGGTGTCGATCTTCAACCTGATGCGGGACGGTCGGGAACTGGCAGACGCGCTCGAATCGACGGGCGATGGCTCCCATGTCATTCAGCCTTATGTGCAGATCGTGGATAGCTCACTCACATGCGAGCTGACTGGCTTCAACCTGCATGACATCTGGCGCTACTTCCGCCATACATGGACCAACGCCTACTCGACAGTCCCCGGCCGGTCGATGCCCATCTTGATCCGTGACGCGGCCACTGAGTTTCATGCCGTGATCGGACTCGCGGCCATCTCCAGCCCCGTCGTGCAGATCGCCGAGCGCGACAACTGGATGGGTTGGAACACCAAACGACTCGTTGCGGATATCGAGGCAACGCCGACCGACAAGATCGCTCGGTGGCTGGCCCGACGCATCAAGACGCAACGGAATGAGATCTACGTCGAAGACCTGCTCCGCGACGGCGTCCTGCAGCCTAATGACCTGAAGGCCCCGACGCAGGAGGTTGTCGCGCGCCTTCGAGCTGATGCCGAACGACACCGGGCCAAGCATCACCGCGGTGGGCCGATCCGCGAAGTCCGTAACATCGCGACGGACGCCTGGATCGAGCGAGCCGAAACTCACCTTTTCCGATCAAAGCGATCCTCCGTTCTGGCCGAAACCCTGGAGATCCAGGGTCTTCTCGGCGCGTACCTGGGAACGAGGCCGTCCGCCGCGGGACTTCGAAAGGCTCTATCGGACCCCAAGGCGAAGACGCAGATCGGTCGGATTGCCCGACGTGCGCGCGGCGAACGTGTCGGAACAGTCATCGCTGACCTCACCGTGTGTGGCGCCGTCGCTCCCTACAACTCTCTCGCGGCCGGCAAGCTGGTCGGGGCACTTGCGGTCTCGCCGCCCGTCATAGCTGCATACCGCGCCAAGTACGCCCGACCCAGTGAGATCGCCTCAGCTATGGCAGGTCGACCAGTCACGCGTGAGGCTAGGCTGTCGTTCGTCGGGACAACATCGCTGTACGGCACAGGATCGAGCCAATACAACCGGCTCTACTGGCCTGCGTCGGCCATGGGCGGAGTTGCAGATCGACGCATGGGCTTTCACGAGTTGGGGCGCTCCAAATCGTTCGGCACCTCGCACTTCTCCGACGTCACCGTTGAGGCGCTGGTCCGACTATCGGAGCACACTGGCGGACTCATCCGCGTTAACAGTTTGTTCGGCGAGGGAGTGAGCCCGCGGCTCCGCAAAGTGCGACTCGGGTTGGCGGCGCTCGGTTGGCCGACCAACGAACTGTTGAAGCACGGGCGCGAGCGGATTCTGTACGGCGTGCCTCTTGTCGAGAATCTGCGGGACTACTCACTCGGTATCGACGCCGAGCCGGACTATCTGCTCGACCCTGAGCCCGTAGACAGTGGGACGTCGGTAGCGGCGTGGTGGACTGATCGGTGGGCCGCGAATCGTGCGACCCAGGAGCATGTTCTGGCTGCGATGCGCGAGCATCGGCTGGTCCGGCCCGTCCGGCACGGGGCTCGAGTCCCGTTGCCGGACAACGACGAGGTGCTCCCCTTCGAGTCGTCGCCCCCGGCAGCTCACGAGGCGTGACGGCCTATTTGGTCACCTGCAATATCTCGGACACGCTCGTCACCGACGCAATGAGGGTTTCTTCTTCGTCCGGGTCGATCGTTCGTTTGGCGCCGAGGATCCGGACGTCTTCACCGGTCGGCAGTGTGAACGACGAGTTCGGCGTGCGCACAAGTAGTTCTCGACCGCTACCGGCCTCCCGAAACACCCAACTCTTCACGCCGTGCTCCCGCACCACCGTCCCGTGGAGGTCGTACCAACCACCGTCAGGGACATCTGACGCCTTTGGTGCACCGTGTTCCCAGTAGGCATCACACAACCCCCGCACGTTGCACGAGGCGCAGTGCTCGCCGACCACTGCCAGCGGCAGTTCCTCAAGGAGGGCACTGTCAGCGTGGTCGGTGCTTGCGACCACTTCCTCTCGAAGCTCCGCGAGTTCCGTTGCGCTCGGAACGTCTACCTCCACATCGTGGCTCGGGTAGGCGGCGACGAGCGCCGTCACGGCCAAGCCGTCCGGGTTGACCTCGCCGTCCTCCCTCCAGAGCAGCGCATACAGCCGGAGTTGGTCGTGATGACTTGGATCTTCGGCCCCTGTCTTGAAATCGGTGATAGACGCACCGCCACTATCGACGCTGACGAGATCGACACGACCCGTGAGTCTCAGATCCTCGGCGACGAGCTCGCGTTCGGGATGGTCGCCTTCCCTCGCTGGGTAGCGCTTGTCGGGCTGGCTCGGGGATGCGCTGCCGCCGGTCTTAGCCACACCTGCTCTTGGACGGAGCTCCATCCGGTTGAGGTAGGTCTGGATCTGCTCCCTGGCTTCAGGTACCCAGTCGCCTAGTAGCCGATTGATCTGCTCACGACGCCCCTCGGAGATCCGCGGATTGCCGTCAAGCCTGGCAAGTTGTTCGTCCAATACGCCTTGGGCGACGGCGGAGTACCCGCCGAGTTCTCGCAGGACTGCGACGGCGTCAGCCGCCCTGGTCGACAGGCATCCCGCTTTGACGAGTGCCTTGACGATGATCTCGAGCGAGCCGTGCACCACGTCGCCTTTGATGGCTGCCGGATTGGGCAGGCGTGGGTACCCGTGCTTGTCCCACAGATCCGGATAGTCGGCGCGCGACAGTGCGTAGCGCCTCGGACAGATCTCGACCTCCTTGAGCGACGAGTAACTCCACACCGAAGGCACACCCGGAAGGAGCGCCCGCCCGTGCGCGACACCAGTCTCGTAGATCCGCGACTCGCTCAGCTCAGCCACCGCTGCACCTGCTGGCTCGCGACGGGCAGGTTCCGCATGACCACCATGTCGTCAATCGGGTAGACCGGGACGCCCCCAAGTTCCTTGGCATCCCAGAGTTCCTGCGTGGGCGGTGTGTCGCGAGTCAGCGGGCTCTGGATGTAGAAGATGCGGTCGCGGCCCTTGCCCCTCGCAAGGAGCGGCGCCGTGATCGTCCCCAGGCCATCAATCGCAACTGGCTCGTTCTTGAAGAACTCGATGCCGTCGATGTCGCGGCTCTGGAGGTCAGCGAGCAGCTTGTCGATCGACTGGTTCATGCGGACGTCGTCCAGTACCGGCTTGGTGCCGTCCAGAACGTACTTCAGCAGCGCTGCACCGACCCGACGATCGAGAAGGTCGTGCTCGAATCGGTTACGGAAGCTGCGAAGGCAGCGGTAGCACGACGCGTCGCAATCGGCTGGGCAGTGTTCGAGCCGGTCCAGGGCCTTCTTGAAGATCGACAACCCGTAGCCTTGGACGCGTCGCGTGAAGCCTGCGCCGCCGGCCAGCGTGTCGTAGAGGTAGATCTCGGCCTCAAGCCCCTGGTTGCCACCAGCGGTCAGCGCGGGACGGTACTCGGCCTGGAGTTCACTGGCGTCCACATCAAGTTCCTCCGTCGCGGCGATCGTCAAAGCCTCGGCGACGGTTCGCAGCGCTACCTGGGTCGAGAGCAGTTCGGGCCGCAGCGTGATCGGCTTCTCGACCTTCAGGCGGACGAGAAGGACGTCCGAGATGAAGTCAGTTCCCAGGACGAGCCCGTTGGTGGACGCTGATCCCTGGCAGTCCGGCTCCCGCTCATCGGGGTATGGCTTGGGGTGGGTGCCGACGACTACCCCCGTGGCACCCTTCGTGGGCTCGATCAGTCCACACCGCGTGCAGTAGTTGTAGCCCTCGCCGCGTGGGCCAGTGTTAGTGACCAGCAGGGTGTCCCGCCGATAGGTCTGCTCCAAGTGGGTGGTGACGTGGTCCCACGCCTCTTCTTGCTCTGGCCCTTCGGCGACCAGTTTGGCGCGAGTCGCGTAGCTACTCGCAGGCGCGTCGTCCGGGCTCGTGCGTGGGTCGTCGTTGGCTCGGTGGGCGAAACCAGGTGGGCGCATCCAGTTCATCGCCTTGCCGAACTTGCCTACTGCGCCGCACGCGTCGCAGTCACGTTCTTCACCGCGCTGCGCCTGGTCGGACGGTACGTGCTTGGCGTAATGGCACACCTGGCACTCGAAGTAGAGCATCTTGTCGCGCCACGCCTGGAAGCGCTCCTTGTGCATCGGGGCGTAGATGGCGCCTGATGTCCACTCCTTGTTGTCGATCCAGACGACCTTGCCTGGGGCGTACTGACTGAGCGCGACGGGCAAGCCCTGGCTTGGCGCGTACCGGAACTCGGTGTGGAACGGCTCAGACTTAGCGCGATCGAAGACGTGGAACGCGACCACGTCGGTCGGGAACGCATAGCGCGGCAGCACACCCCTGTAGAGCAGGCGGTCGAGTAGGTTCGTCTGGCTGCGGTGCTCGGTCGGCAACTCGGCGCCATCCTCGCCATCGTCGCCTTCCTCGACTTCTTGCTCCTCCGGTGAGGCATCGCCCTCCTCCGGCTCGGGCAGCTTGCCGTCTGGTTGGAGATCGAGTGCCTTGTCGATTTCAGCGAGCGTTTCACTCACGATGCCGTCGAGAACGTGGGTCCTTTGGAGCATGAGTTCCGAGGGGAGCCATGAATCGATGTCGGCTCGCAAGACCGCCTCGTGCTCCTTGAGCCACTCCTCGAAGTCGGTTCGGTTCAGCGGGGAGGTAGTGCCGACGAACCCGCGGACGGTGCCAAGTACCTCAAATAGCTGCGGCTGGTCCTCGGGGTCGATCTCCGGCAGGCGATCCTGGTTGTACTGCTGCAGGAGGTACGCCACGACGTGGCGGCGAGCAATCTCGTCGTTATCCAGCGTCAGGATCGGGTCATCGACTGCACCGCGGATCATGAGGTCCGGGTTGCGGAAGTAGTGATCATCGTGCGTATCCGCGCTACCGAATGCGACGACGGTGGCCACGGCGTTGCCGCGACGTCCGGCACGACCAGCTCGTTGCTGGTAGTTCGCTCGGGAAGGCGGCATGTTGCGAAGGGCTACACCGGACAGGCTGCCGATGTCGATGCCGACCTCCATGGTCGTCGTGCAGGACAGGACATCAATCGCGGCCCGTTCCTGCTCCCCTGGACGCGGCAAGCCGACGTCGATGTCCTGGAACAACAGTTCGTACTCTTCAGCTCGGGAGAAGACCGCGTCGGATTGGGCGGCGTTCAGCTGAGCGGTGTGCTCCGCAGCGATGATGCTGAGGATTGGCTTGTCCGGTGATTTCAGAGCACGTTCCGCGCTCTCGCGGTAGTACCCCTTGCGCGCCTGGAAGACCTCGTCCGTCTCCGGGTCGAGCGTCCGCACCTGGTTCTGACCGCAGCTGACGCATTTGGTCGACCCCGGGAACGGTCGCTGCGTGAATCGGCAACGCTCGCAGTAGCCCCACATGCCGCCGGGCTCCAGGGCCACGTTGCCCGCGAGCAGGCGGTACTTGGCGCCTTCCAACTCGCAGAACTTGGGCAGGAGGACAGGCAGCCAGCTCTCCTTGAACTTCTTCTTCGCGGCAGGAGTGCCGAGCCACCGGTCGATGGTCTGGAACTTGCCGGAGTGCGGCTTCACGCCACCCTTTTGGCGCCACCACTCAGACGTCATCGACGGGAACCAGATGCCCCGCGCCGGGGTCGCCCATTGAGCAAGCCAGAGGCGAACGAGCGCCAGGCGCTCCTCATCGGTCGTGGCCAGTCCATCGATGGTTGGGAGGTCGGCCAGCAAGCCGTCCCGAAGGCTGGCCTTCTCACGGATCGATGCCAGACCAAGCGAAGTCAGCCCGTAGTACTTGTCGGTCAGGGTCGCGTACATGGCACGCAGCAGAGCTTGAGGCGGCTGCGCAGTCAGCATCAACAGTTCAGCACGGGCATCGTCGTCACCAGTGAGCGCACCGTCATCGATCGCCCTGCTCACATCCTTTAGGACGTGGAGGGACTCGGCCTCGCGCAGTTCCGGGCGCAACCGAGCCTTCAACTGCTTCGCACCGACCATGACAGCGAGATAGAGCTTCTCCAGGCTCATCTGCTTGCCGACGCCCGGCTGCGCCGTGAGGTCTTCCCAGCCCTTCAAGATCAGAGGGCGGATGACATCGCGCATCGAGTAGGCCTGCAGGTTGGGGGCCAGACGAGCCGCAACCTGCCTTGAGTCGGAGAACGCCAGTACCTTCCGACCGCGAAGGGGTGCAAAGACCGAGTACGGCGCGCTCGGTGGCTGTACCTCAATCTGTCGCGTGACCAAGGCTTGGAACGGCTGGTCGCCCTTGGTCTGGTGATCCTGGACTGATGACCGGCCGAAGCCGGCCAACTGGCCGCAGACGCCGCACGGCTTGAACTCGCCGTCGGCCTCGGCATGCTCGTCGGCATCGTCCTCATCGTCGTCGCTCGTGACGGTTTCGCCACTCCGAAGCTTCGGAAGGAAGACGACTCGTCCGCGTGCTGGGGTCTTGTCTGGATTCAGACACCCGGTCACCAGGTCGATCTCGGCAACCTCGACCTGCCCCGCCTGCGGTTCCTCGATGAGAAGGTCGAGGGCGAACAGTTCGGGAATGGAACCAGACGTGGTTTGGAAAGCGCCACCGCGCTCATTCCACAAGAACCTGGGACGCTGCAGGTCGTCGGTGTAGCCGCGGGCGTAGGCCGACCCGCAGTGACGGCAGGTGTAGAACTCAAAGACTCGTGCACCGCAGTCGCAGGTCGCCTGTGGCTGGGCGTAGAGCTTGCCGATCGGGCCAGGGCCGGATGGCAAGTCGGTGCGGTCGACCGCGCCGCATTCCGGATCGATACAGGCCCAAAGGCCTGGCAGGCCGCGGAAGAAGGCGTGAACACGACACGGCAACAACCCGGCCTCGTCGACGGTTCGGCGGGCGGCGCTGCCGAGCGCCACCAGCGCCGTGACGGCCTTGTCTGCGATCTCGACGTCCGTCTCAGGGAACACAACGTTGCCGAGTTCGCTGACTGGTTGTGCCGTCTGCATCGTTTCGTTGACGAGCAGGCTCATGGGCGCGTAGTCCGCAAGCGCCTCATGAAGCAGCGTGCCGATGGGGCGTGTCAGGTCGGTGACCCCACGCGAAGTCAACAGTTCGGCAACCGCTTTGGCTCGCTCGGAGTCCGTCTCGCCGTTGTAGAAGTCCTCAAGCGGCACATCTGCGAGTGCAGCCGCGTCTGCGGCTGTACCCGTTGCCGATCCAGATCGCAGAGCCCACTGGCTCGTAACGGTGCGGAAGTCGGCCTCATCCTTCCCTGTGAGCTGTGCCGCGAACTCGCGGGCGTATTCAGGGGTCGTGAAGCTGGCGCTTGTCGTGATGACTTGAACACGGTCGGGCGTGATGCCCAGCCGCGCGCGCAGGCGGCGAAGCAACAGCGCCACCTCGGCACCTGCGGCACCGCGATAAAGGTGTGCCTCGTCGACGATGAGGAGGAACTTCTCCTCAGGGTTGTCGGCCAACCACTGGCGCGTGTGATCGAAGACCGGTCGCTCAAGCGGCCGCATCAGCATGTACTCAAGCATCGAGTAGTTGGTGATCAGGACGTCCGGCGGTGCCGACAGCACCTCGTGCCGAGTGAGAAGTTCAGGGTCATCCTGCCGTATGACCGCCCGGACGAACTCGCCCGTCTGTGGGTCCTTCCAACGCGAACCCTTCTTCCCGAACCATGCCTTCAGATCGGGCTTGGCAGGCCATTTGCCACGCGCCTCTAGCTTCTCCTTCAGCTTCTTCGCCTGAGCGTGACCGGGTGCGCTCGGGTCGGCAGCCTGATCAATCAGGAGCAGGTAGAAGTCCTCAATCGAGCCGAGCCGCCGCTGGTCCTTCTTGACGGTCCGCACACCGGGGTAGAGCGTGCGACTCGTGTACCGGGCAAAGCGGGCCGGACGACAGGCCCATGCGTTGAACTGGGTCGTGACCCGTGGGTCCCCGAGCAGTAAACGCAGACGACCAAGTTGGTCATTCACCAGCGCGTTCATCGGGTAGAGGATCAAGGCGCGGACCGCAGGCGCCTCGAACGACGAGGGACGATGCTTCGCCTCGTTCGCGAGCTTGGCCAGCATAGGAAGCAGGAAGGACTCGGTCTTGCCCGAACCGGTACCCGTCGTGATAGCCAGGCTCTTGCCATCACGTGACGTCCATTCGATGGCTTCTGCCTGGTGGGTGTACGGCGGGTCGTACAGCAGCCGGTCGAGTGAGCCGACCTTCTGGGTGAGCGGGCCGAACAGATCATGCACCGCCGCATCGACATCCAACTCCGCGAATTTGCGGTTCGTCTGATAGCGCGGAGTGCTCTCGATGAAGGGCGCCCTGAACAGCACCCCTTCGCTGAGGAGCAGTTGACGGCGCTGCTCGATGATCGAGGGATGCCCGACGTGGTACGTCGCCTCGATGTATTCGCGCAGTGCCGCTTGAATGTCGTCGATCGTCTCGGCGATTGTCGGTGCGTCAGACGCCACTGGGTGCCTCCTCTTGTTCCATCCACAGCATGTCAGCCAGGAATGTCGCTGCATCGTCGCTCGCGCTCAATGGCACGCGGAACGAGAACAGCGCTCCTGGCGTCTTCCCGAGTGCCAGTCCAGCGAGTTGCAGATAGCGCTCTGCAAACCCCGGTAGTGGCGAGAAGAAGTCGAAAATGCGGTCATCGCCAGGCGACCAGCTGGCACGACGGCGGAACCGCTGGGGCAGGCCGCGCGCCGCGTCGACCGCCGCCTGGTAGCGCCAGGCCTCATCGCGACCGGGTACCGCCGGATCGTTGACGGGCAGCTCGATGAGGCGCTTCGGCGCTCCGTCCTCAAAGCGGATCAGGCACCACAGGTCGGCGCCGTATGCCTGCGGTCGTCGGGAGATGAAGTCACCGGTGTCGCCCGGGCTCGGTGCCCGCCAGCGGCCCGTGTAGAACCGAACAGAGGCCGTCGGATCGAGGAGTTGAATGCCATCAAGCTCACCCGCTTCGCGGGAGACATCGAGCCGCGCACGGTAGCGATCGATCAGGGCTGTGGGGGCCTCGGCCGCCGGCCGGGACACCCACCGATCCTTAGCGACCGCACGGAGCCCGCGCTCCCTGAGTTCGGCGGGGCCGCCTGCCCCATCGAATCTGATCGAGCGGGTATGACCCTCGTAGTCGATCTCGCCCGCAAGGTCGTCGTCAAGCAGGGGAATCCCAAATGGGCGGATGCCCAGCAGCAGGTAATGACCTGGCTGGTGCTCGATGAAGGATGGCGGCGCCAGGTAGAGCAACAGCGTCGACCTGCCGTTGTCGTGGCGCAACTCCAGCAGATCTCCCGACCCAACCATCTGCTCCAGAATCTCTGCGACATCGGCGCGACCAATGGAAGCCCCGCTGAGCGGTTGAACAGCGCCGTTCACGGCATCGACCAATCTCCCCGGACTGGTCGGGCACATGAACGAGGCCGCTCGTCGCAGCGAAGCGGAAATCGCTTCGGGCGAGGTTAGGTCGACAGCGGCTGAGTCGAGGCCGAGCGTCTCGATGGCCGCAGACGCGGCCGTCTCGGCAGTCAGCTGACTGAGCAACATCAGAAGCTCCGTTCCACGCCGTCGGCGTCGTTGAGTGCCCTTGTACCGAGCACCGCGAAGCGAGCGGCGCGGTAAAGGACAGGGGTCTGGATGACTCGCTCCAGCAGGTATGCCAACTCTTCGTCGTCCCAATCAGCAAGAAGCCCGGGGCGACCTGCCAACATCAGAAGGAACCGGGACGCTGTAGGACGGTCACCCAACCCGCTCGCCGCGAGCAGCGGGGCGATGACCTCGTGGAATCCGATCAGCAGGCTGCCCGCAGACAGCCACTTGTAGAGGCTGTAGGCGATGGTCGATGCGAGTTTCTTGTGGGCGGTTGAGATGCCGACGGCTCCTTGCATCTCTTCCAAGAAGTCTGCGGCATCCTGCGCGTGGGCGAGCTTGCGCTCGATCGCCGCCCAGTGGGTGCCACCGACAAGCGTCCCGATCGCCCTTGCGATGGTGTCGCCGACCAACTGCTGCTGGTAGACCGCAAAGGCATCCGCCGGCAGTTCAGCCGTCACCCACCTGGCATGGCCGTCGATCAGCCGTCGGAATTCCTTCGGGCGACGAGTGGTCGCAGGCACCGACGGGCGCGGAACCCGATGCTGCTGGAAGATCGCGTTCGGCTGCGTGGGGAGGATCAGCGACGCTGTGGAGTCGCCTGACCGGGCAATCAGCAAGCCACCGCGCGGGGGCGCTGTGATCTTTTCGCCTGCAGACTTCACTACGGCGACGAGCGGTGTCTCAATGTCGTAGAATTCGACGGTTGTGTCGCCACCGTCGGTTCGGTCCACCAGGCGTGCGATGACCTGTCCGCCATGAGCCCGGGCAATGCGCCACCGAAGCGGCTGGAAGCCGCGATCACAGGTAAGGGTCGCGAAGCCGACACCCTCTCGCATGACGCTCACCACGCAAGACTCGGCGTTGTCGTATGCGTCGCTGAAACGGGGATCCTTCCGAATTTCCTTGGCGAGTGCAGTCCAAGCGCCCTCGTCTAGTGGGAGGTGTACGGCCCGCTTCAGATCAGCAATCGGCACACCGTCCTGGCCGCGCAGGCTCACCTCGATCTCGGCATCGGCACCCGCCGGCCCGTCGATCGAAATTTGCGCGCGCTCGTCCCAAAGTTCGCTCATCGTCGGTCGTGCTGGTGAAGCCAGCAGACGAATACCCTCGCCGATCGCGGCACCTTCCGGTCGGATCTGCGGGTCGCGGATCGTGATCGCCAATGAGCCCGTGGTCAGCTGCCGCTCACTATCTCCGAGCAGGCAGACGTTGGCAACGTGAGTGCCGACCTCAAGTCCCTGGAGCGAGAACAGAAGCTCAGACTCACCGGGCGTCCATTCGAGGAAATAGACCGCCCCGCCGATAGTCAGGCGGCACCGCTTGGGCGCGAGATCCGAGCGGATCCCCAAGATCGCCGGCTCTCCTGCGAGCCACTCCACGTCACCCTCGCCGTCCCACGAACTCGCGACGATGCCAACGGGGCGGATGGCAACGTTCGAGACGACGGCAATGCCGCTCCCTGTCAAGATGGCAGCATCAGCTTCACTGACTTGCTCGGGCACCATCAGTTCGTACGCACGAGCCCCCTCCGCGCTGAGAGCCTTCTCGACGCACCACGAGACCGAGGGAGCGACCACCGAACCGGTGCCAATGAGCACGTAGCGGTGGCCTGGCCGAACGAACTGGCCCTTTACCTCGACGGCGAGGCCGGTCCCCTGACGACGAAACAGCCACCAGGGTCCGGGCGTCATAACGCACTGGTCGGCCAGGATCCGATTGGTCGCGTCGTCGGCCCGGTCGAGACGAAGGAATGGCTCGTCAGGGCGCGGCCACTTGGCGAAGCGCACCGATTGCCCCGGATAGAGCAGGCCACTGGGCGGGATGTGTCGATCGCCGCCATTCACGTACGCGCGTGACAATCTGAGTTGGCTGTACACGTCGGGTAGGCCTGCGCTCAGGGGGGACATGTCCGGTAACTCCGCGTATGCGTTCCACATGTCGTCGAGACGCAGGTAAAGCCGCGGATCGGTCGCTCGTGCCTGTGCCCGCGCGTTCGCAGCCGCAGCTTGGCCTGTTGGTGTCGGGCGGAATCCGCGAGCCCGATGAGCTGACTGCTGCGCCGACCGCAGCCAGCGGCGTGCGTCCTGCTCCTGAGACAGGCCGTCAACGATCCGGGCCAAGGTCCGACCGGACAGGTACGGCGTCGGCTCGTTCTCACCAGACAGCAATGCGGCCGCGACCTGTCCGACCAGCGTGGTGTTCTCGCAGAAGATGCGGAACCGATCGGTGTAGTTGGACGCGCGGCGGGCCAATCTGAGCCCGAGTGTCTCGGGGTCATCGAGTAGTTCCGAGGTCAGGGCGCCGCTGAACTCAAAAAGCAGCTTGGCGAGGTGGCGCTGTAGATATACGGGCAGTACGGCGTGGGTGATGGGCCAGGCGATGATCGTGAAATGGCCCGCCCACGCTCCGGTCGGCCGAGCGCCACCGTAGTGATTGTGAAACCGGACGAACCAGTCCCGGATCGTCGACCGCTCCTGGCTGGTCCATCTTGGCGTCAGCGAGGAGAACGTGGTCCAGTATTCATCGCCGACGTACCCGTAACCCATTTCGGCGGCGTACACGACGAACGGCAGCCAGGTCGCTTGGTAGTAGGCGAGGTGGTAGTCGCTGATCGCCGAGCGAACTGCGCTCGTGAGCAGATCGAGGTCCTCCTCTGATAGGTCGTGCTCCAGGGCGAAGACAGGCGCACTGGGCTCGAGGGCCGCCCGGTTAGCACCTAGCTGCGTGAAATGAGCATCAAGTCGCTCGTGGAGGTGCTGCAGCAGCTCAACGATGCTGCTAGATGCGACGTCCGACATTGCTGCTGCCTCCCCTCTGCTTCCACTCGACCCGGGACTGGCATCAGTCTCGTCGAGGGGTCCGACACTTTGCGGTGTTTCGCCGCCTCGACTCGACGCAAGTAGAGGGCCCCGACCAGCCGGACGGCGGATGATGGGCCGCCTTCAGGATGCGTTGCGGGGAGCCGCGTCATCCCTCGCGATGGCATCAGTACGTGTCCGACAACTATGGTCGCACGGCAGGCGGGAGGCTCGATCAGCGAATCGACCGAGTGCTGGTCGAGGTGCTCTGAAGATCGCCGCCTTCTGAGTTGCAGCTAGGTGCCAGAAGCGCGTCGAAAGCTCGCACGCTGCGCGATGATCCGGGCTCCCGTAGGCCACTGGGGGGATGTAGTCCAGGCCCACCCTGCCGTCGCAGAAGCCCTGAGAACCTGGGAGATGAACTACGGGCCGATGTCGAGCCCGCAAGCACCTGGCGGCCCTCCCGCGACGGTGAAGGGTCCTCTCAAGCTCGCGAACGAGGCGCGGGGCGTCGATGGACCGGTCGACGATGTTGAGCACTGACTGCTTGGTTTGCTCATCTACTGCGGATGCGACCTTGAGCGCTTTCCCGTCGATGGTGGAGTCGAACTGGAGGTCAAGTCCCACACCACCTTCGGAGCAACCGCCCCGATGAACGCGGAAGCTGAAAAACCCCGAGGTCACGAACTCTTCTGAGTTCGTGACCTCGGGTGCTGCAGTTCGTAGAACTGCTCCTGGTGGGCGAAGGGGGACTTGAACCCCCACGTCCCGAAGGACACTGGCACCTGAAGCCAGCGCGTCTGCCATTCCGCCACTCGCCCGAGCGACTGGAAAACACTAGCATGCTGTGATCGCCCCGGTGAAATCGCTTCGCTACCTGCGCTGTAGCGCCGCGAGCCCGACCTCGCCGCGCCGACCCCCTGAGACCGATGGGGTTTTTGTCGTCTTGTGGGATCACGGACGACGCGCGTGACGGATTGGCCGCTATCATCGTTGGACGGATCGCGCACTGCGACACGCTGAGGAAGAGAGGAAGTCGTCTTGGGAATCCTGCAACGATTCGAGCGCCGGCTCGAGGGTGCGGTCGGCGACGGCTTTGCTCGCGTCTTCGGCGGCAAGGTCGTCCCGCAGGAGGTACAGGGGGCACTGCAACGCGAGGCCGAGGAGCAGCTCCAAGAGCTCGGCGACGGAGCGTGCCTGGTCCCCAATAAGTACGTCATCGCCGTGTCCCCGACCGACCGAGAGACCTTCGAAGCCGACCGAGAGTTCGCTGTCCGCTCGTTCTCCAAGCACTTGGAGGAATACATTCGAGACAATGGCTGGCAGACTTACGGTGACGTGGTTGTACATTTCGAGAGTTCGCCGCAGCTCCACACTGGCCAGTTCAGAGCACGCGGCACCATAGACCCCGACGCAGTACCTCTGGCCGGACCCGCGCCGGCTGAGCAACAGAGACCACCGCACGTGGCAGAACCAGGAGCCGATCCGATGACTCACAACCCCGGACACGACCAGTCGCAGCGTCCGCCCGCCGGTCAGGAGTACCAGCAGGGCCACGACCCGGGGCAGGGGTACCAGCAGGGCTACGACCAGAACTACGACCCGCAGGGCTACCAGCAGGGCTACGGCCAAGGCGGATACCAGCAGGGCTACGACCAGCAGGGCTACAGCCAAGGCTATGACCAGGGCTACGGCCAGGGCGGATACCAGCAGGGTTACGACCAGGGCTACGGCCAAGGCGGGTACCAGCAGCAGTACGCCCCGCAGTCGGTGACGCTCTACCTCGAAGACGGTTCCAACCGCACCTTCGCGCTGCGCGAGGGCGCCAACGTGATCGGCCGCGGACAGGATGCACAGTTCCGACTTCCGGACACGGGGGTGTCCCGGCGGCACGTCGAGATCCGCTGGGACGGCTACGCCGCCGTGCTCAACGATCTCGGTTCGACCAACGGCACGTCGGTCAACGATGTGCCGGTGACCAACTGGGAACTGGCCGACGGCGACCGGATCCGGGTTGGGCACTCCGATATCGTGGTGCGCTTCCAGTAGATTCTCCACATGCCCGCCGCGTCCCGGCACCATCGACCGGGCGCGGCTGCCGGATGCATAGGCCACGATAGGAGGGAGGGACTGTGCAGGGACTGGTACTTCAGTTGACCCGCGCAGGTTTCCTGTTGCTGTTGTGGTTGTGCGTCTGGTTGGTCGTCAGTACCTTGCGCGCGGACGCCCGCCTGGCCAGCGGCCTGCGCCTTCGCCAGCGCGCACCCCTCACGCAGCGCCGAGTGCTCGCCCGGCGCGGGGCGAAAGTCGCGAAGTACCTGGTAGTGACCCACGGGCCGCTGGCGAACACCCGCATCACGCTCAGTACCCAGCCCGTGCTCATCGGCCGCGCCGACGATTCGACACTCGTGCTCACCGACGACTATGCGTCGACGCGCCACGCGCGGCTGTCTCGGGACGGCGACGAGTGGTACGTCGAGGACCTCGGGTCGACCAACGGCACGTATCTGGATCGGAACAAGGTCACGACCCCCACCCGCGTCCCGCTGGGAACCCCCGTGCGAGTCGGCAAGACGGTGATCGAGTTGCGCCCGTGAGCCTGGTACTCAGATACGCCGCCCGCAGTGACCGCGGCCTCGTCCGCAGCAACAACGAAGACTCGGTCTACGCCGGTGCCCGGCTGCTCGCCCTCGCGGACGGCATGGGCGGCCACGCCGCCGGCGAGGTCGCCTCGCAGCTCATGGTGACGGCGCTCGCACCGCTCGACGACGACGAGCCCGGCGGCGACCTACTCGGCAAGCTCGAGGAGGCGATGCGGGCGGGCAACGAATCGATCGCAGACCAGGTCGAAGAGGACCCCGAACTCGACGGCATGGGCACCACGCTCACCGCGATCCTGTTCGCGGGCTCCAGACTGGGCCTGATCCACGTCGGCGATTCTCGCGGCTACCTGCTCCGGGACGGCCAGATCACCCAGATCACGCGGGACGACACGTTCGTCCAGACCCTGGTCGACGAGGGCCGGATCACCGCTGAGCAGGCCCACGTGCACCCCCAGCGCTCGCTGATCATGAAGGCCCTCACGGGCCACGAGGTCGAGCCGACACTCACGCTCCGCGAGGCACGCGCGGGCGACGTCTACCTGCTCTGCTCGGACGGTCTGTCGGACGTGGTCAGCGACGAGACCATCGCCGAGGCGCTGGGTAACGAAGACGTCGCCGCAGCTGCGGACCGGCTCATCGAGCTCGCACTCAGGGCAGGCGGGCCGGACAACATCACCGTCGTCGTGGCCAGGGTCGACGACACGTCCTTCGGGCAGTCCCGCCCCATCGTGGGTGGCGCGGTGGACGACGACGACAGCGACTACGTCCCCCCCTCCAACACCGCCGCCGGGCGTGCCGCCGCGCTCCGGCCACCGCGGCAGGCGCCCCGCCGGGTCATCGCACAGGAGCCGCCGGAGCCCGAACGTCGCCGTCCTCGGGCGCGTTGGATAGCCCTCGGCGTACTGCTCGTAGTGCTGATCGGCGGCGCCATAGCGGTGCTGGTCACCCGCTCGGTGATCCAGTCCAACTACTACCTCGGCGAGACGTCCGACGGCACCGTCGTGATCTCGCGCGGCGTGCGCGCCACCCTCTTCGGATCCTCGCTGAGCTCGGTCGAAGAGGTCGTCTGTGTCGCCGAGACGCGGACCAGCAACGTGACGTTCCACAACCAGCCGTCGGGCTGCCTGCCGATGCGAGCGCGCGATCTGACGCCCAGCGGCCGGGCGAGCCTGCAGAGCCTGCCCGACGCGAGCTCACTCGACGACGCCCGTGAACAGGCCCGCAACCTGGCCCGCAGCCTCATCCCCGTGTGCGAGGTGCGCACAGTGATCCTCGCGCCGCCGCACCCGGCCGGAACGTCGACACCGAGCGCGCAAGCCGCCCCCGGCGACACGACGACGCCCGCGGAGCCGAGCCCGAGCGAAGTGACGTCGTCGGCGCCCGTCGAGAGCCTCACGTCGAGCTCGGAGTCGTCATCCACGCCCGCGCCGATCACGACGGTGACGACGCAGACGTCCACCGCCGACCACCCCTGCCGAGGCGGGACGTCGTGAACGCACCCGCGCTCACGACCCCCGGCAGCGGCTTCACCATCACCACGACGCGCAGGGCGAGGACATACGAGCTGCTGCTGCTCGGCCTCGCGGCGCTGGTGACGGCCGCATCGCTCGGGATCGTCGAGTGGGCCCAGGACCAGACCATCACACTCGACCTGCTCAAGTACGTGGCGGCGTTCATCGTGCTGTATCTCGGCGCCCACGTGGCGGTGCGCAAGCTCGCTCCGCACGCCGACCCGGTGATCCTGCCGATCGTCGCACTCCTCAACGGACTCGGTCTCGTGATCATCCACCGCCTCGATCTGGGCAGCGCGCACGGCGAGAACGGTCTGATCACCCACCCGGAAGAGGCCAATCAGCAGGTCTTGTGGACACTTCTCGGGGTATTCGTCCTGGTGGGCGTACTCGCGCTGGTCCGCGACCACCGCTCGCTGGCTCGCTACGGGTACACCATCGGCCTCGCCGGCCTGGTGTTCCTGGCGCTCCCCGCGATGCTGCCGGCCAGCCTCTCCGAGGTGAACGGCTCGAAGAACTGGATCAAGACCGGGCTGTTCAACATCCAGCCGAACGAGGTCTCCAAGGTTCTGCTGATCATCTTCACGGCGGCGTTCCTGGTGCAGAAGCGCGACCTGTTCACCACCGCCGGCCGGCACATCCTGGGCGTCGACCTGCCGCGTGCCCGCGACCTCGCACCGCTGCTGCTGGTGTGGGCGGTCGCCATCGCGGTGCTCGGCGTCGAGAACGACCTCGGCACCCCGATGCTGATCTTCTTCACCGTGCTGATCATGGTGTACGTCGCGACCGAGCGCGTCGGTTGGGTGATCGTGGGCCTGGCGCTCGCGGTGGTCGGCGCTGTCCTCGCGTACCAGCTGTTCCCGCACCTGCGGGTCCGCGTCGAGGTGTGGCAGGACCCGTTCAAAGACTTCTACGGCGTGGGCAACCAGCCCGCGCAAGCCCTGTTCTCCCTCGCGACCGGCGGGCTCGCCGGTACGGGCCTGGGCTCCGGCCGGCCCACGATGGTGCCGTTCGCCAGCACCGACTTCGTGGTCGCCGCCATCGGCGAGGAACTCGGCCTCATCGGTCTGACCGCTCTGCTGATGCTGTACTTGGTGCTGGTTTTCCGCGGCTTCCGCGCGGGCCTGATGGTGCGGGACAGCTTCGGCAAGCTGCTCGCCGGCGGCTTGGCCTCGACGATGGCGATCCAGCTGTTCGTGGTGGTGGGCGGCGTCACCAAGCTGATTCCCCTCACCGGCCTCACCACACCCTTCATCTCCTATGGGGGGTCGTCTCTGCTCACCAACTACGCGTTGGTCGCGATCCTGCTCCGGATCTCCAACTCCGCTCGCGAGCCCAAAGTGACCCGCAAGCCCGGTCCGCCGGTCCCCGACCGACAGACCGAGATCGTGCGGCGCGCATGAACACACCGCTCCGCCGCGTGAGCATGGTGGTGGTCCTGATGGTGCTCGCACTGCTGGTCAACGCCACGTACATCCAGGTGTTCCGCGCCGACACCCTGCGCGCCGACCCCCGCAACGAGCGAGTCCTGCTCGACGAGTACTCGCGGGAACGCGGATCCATCCTCGCCGGGCCGGCGGTGATGGCGAACTCCATCAAGACCACCGACCGGTACAAGTACCTGCGCGTCTATCCGGGCCGCATGGCCCCGGCATACGCGCCGATCACCGGCTACTACTCGATGCTGTACGCGTCGAGCGGCCTCGAGCACGCCGAGGAGACGCTGCTCAACGGCAGCGACAACCGGCTGTTCGGGCGTCGCATCATCGACCTCGTCCAGGGCCGTGACCCGCGCGGCGGCAACGTCGTGACCACGATCAACCCGACGCTGCAGCGCGTCGCCTATCAGGGCCTGATGACCGCGTGCGGGTCCACACCGTGCCACGGCGCTGCGGTCGCGATCGAGCCGCAGACCGGCAAGATACTGGCGATGGTGTCGACGCCCAGTTACGACCCGAACCCCCTGTCTTCACACGACCCCAACGTGGTCGCGGACGCTTGGAAGCGGCTGCAGGCCGATCCGGCCGATCCGATGCTCAACCGAGCCATCGCATCGACCTACCCGCCGGGTTCGACGTTCAAGGTGATCACCACTGCGGCCGCGCTGACCCAGGGCAGCGCCGACGTCGACACCCGACTGACCTCCTCCTCCACGATCACCCTGCCGGACACCGACACCTCGCTGTCCAACTACGCGGGCGAGACGTGTCCCGAGGCGTCGGGCGGCACCGTCAGCCTCCTGCAGGCGTTCGAATACTCGTGCAACACCGCGTTCGTGCAGCTCGCCACGCAGAAGTTGCACGACGGGGCCGACGCGCTCAAGCAGATGGCCCAGAACTTCGGGATCGACACGGACCCGGGTGACATCCCGCTCGACGTCGCGGCATCGACCACCGGTCCCATCTCGGACCGAGCGGCACTGGGACAGTCGGCGATCGGCCAGCGCGACGTGGCGCTGACCCCACTGGAGAACGCCGAGATCGCAGCGACCCTGGCCAACGGCGGGATCAGGATGCAGCCGTACCTCGTCGACAGCCTGCAGGCACCCGACCTCACGACGCTCGCCACGACCAGCCCCAGGCAGCTCGGCCAGGCCATCTCGCCGCAGGTCGCCCTGACCATGCGCGAGCTCATGGTGGCGTCGGAGGCGCACACCAAGGGTGCGGGCGGACCGGTGGCGATCGCGTCGAAGACGGGAACTGCGGAGCACTCGACCGGGCGTAGCGACGAGGCGCCGCACGCGTGGTACATCGCGTACGGTCCCGTGGACGACCCGAAGGTGGCGGTTGCCGTCATTATTGAAAACGGTGGAAACGAAGGCGAGGCGGCGACCGGAGGGTCGATCGCAGCGCCGATTGGACGTGCGGTGATCGACGCCGCGGTGAACGGGCAGGGGAACTGATGAGTCTGCAGACGGGCTCCACGATCGCCGACCGGTATGAGCTGCTCCGGCTGATCGCCACAGGTGGCATGGGCCAGGTGTGGGAGGCCATGGACACGCGGCTGGACCGGCGTGTCGCGATCAAGGTGCTCAAAGCGGAGTTCTCCGACGACAGGGAGTTCCTCGCCCGGTTCCGCAACGAAGCACGTACGACGGCTGCGCTCAACCACCCCGGGATCGCCGGTGTCTACGACTACGGCGAGACGCCGGACAAGTCGGGGGGCGCACCGCTCGCGTACCTGGTGATGGAGCTGGTCAACGGCGAGCCGCTCAACGCGGTCCTCTCGCGGCTCGGCCGGCTCAGCCAGGCGCAGGCCCTCGACCTGCTGGAGCAGACCGGCCGGGCGCTGCAGGTGGCGCACAGTGCGGGCCTGGTGCACCGCGACGTCAAGCCCGGCAACATCCTGATCACCCCGACGGGCCAGGTGAAGATCACCGACTTCGGTATCGCGAAGGCCGTCGACGCTGCGCCGGTCACCAAGACCGGCATGGTGATGGGCACTGCGCAATACATCTCGCCCGAACAGGCGTCGGGTGAGGACGCGACAGCGGCATCCGATGTGTACTCACTGGGCGTCGTCGGTTACGAATCGCTCGCGGGCAAGCGCCCGTTCTCCGGCGACGGCGCTATCACCGTCGCGATGAAGCACATCCGCGACCAGCCCGAGCCGCTGCCGTCGGAGCTGCCGGCGAACGTCCGCGAACTGATCACCCTGACACTCGTCAAGGACCCGCGACAGCGGTACGCCAACGGCGGCGAGTTCGCCGATGCCGTGGCGGCAGTCAAGGCCGGTCAGCGACCGCCGATGCCGCGCGGCTGGACCGGGGGCAATCCACCGGTGGACAACCGCCCGACGCAGTACAGCACCGCGGCGACCACCGCGCTGCCCCCCAACCGACCGGCTCCCCGGACCGTGTCGCGCCCGGTGAGCACCGCACCCCGTTCGGGGTATCCCGAGGACACGGGGTGGTCGCGCGCCCAGAAGACGGTGCTCGCGGTCTCCGTGCTGATCCTGCTGCTCGCGGCCGCGATCATCGGCGGGTACTTCGTGTTCAGCAACAACACCTCCGACTCGATGCCCACCGCGTCATCGTCGGCGATGACTCCCACGCCGCCCCCGTCGGGCCAGGCGACCACCGTGCCGGCCGAGACCACCGCGGCACCGGTGGAGACCACCGAGGCGCCC
>CAJCHX010000371.1 GCA_903970215.1 Acidobacteriaceae bacterium | reverse complement strand
CGGGCCGCGCTACCGGCGGTCAGCGCCACGATCGAGCAGCTCACGGGCCGCTCGCCAGGCGACACCGTCGTACTGCCCACGGACTTCGCGTTGCCGGCGTGCTACGGGTATCGCGCTTTCACGTCCTACATCGCGCAGTACGCCAACCCACTCGCCGACGAGACCCGCCGCAAGGCCGAGGTACAGCGGTGGTCCCTCGCACGCACACCCGCACAGCTCACCGCAGAACTGGATGCGTCCCCGATGACGCCGCCCACCGTCTTCGTCTTCCGCCGCACGACCCGCGGGCTGCGGCTCGATGTGACGCGCAATACGTTTCCTGCCGACCCCAACACCGCATGGACAACACTGACCTTCGCCGGCAGCGCCTTCGCGGCGCCGGCCTTCACCGTCCGCGACGTCGGCCCCTACCTCGTGGCGGTCCGTACCGCCGGCCGACGGTCGTGACGGCGCGGTGACCAGCGCACTGTGATCAGCCCACGCACCCGATGATCGCTGCGGCGCCGACCCTCGCGCGCTGTAGCCTCTTAGGCGATGTCTACGCCAACGAACACCTACCTGCCGATCACCACGCGCACGCTGATGGGCTGGTCCCGCACCACCCCGATTCAGGGGCACGTGCTGTCCACGCCCGACGTGGAGCAGATCGCCAAGGCCGTCGCGCTGGTCGCAGACGCCGAGGCGGACAAGCCGGCGTACCTGCGCCGCGGTGTCATCGCCCGGGGCCTGGGGCGCTCCTACAACGAGTCGGCGCAGAACGCGGGCGGCCTCACCATCGACATGACGCCGCTCAACGCGATCCATGACATCGACGCGGAGAACGCGATCGTGGACGTGAGCGCCGGAGTCGACCTGGACAGCCTGATGAAGGCCGCGCTGCCGTACGGGCTGTGGGTCCCCGTCCTGCCCGGCACCCGGCAGGTGACCGTCGGCGGCGCCATCGCGCACGACATCCACGGCAAGAGCCACCACTCGACCGGCAGCTTCGGCAACCAGGTCGCCGAGATCACTCTTCTGGTCGCCGACGGGCGCGTGCTGACCATCGGCCCGAACGGCACCCCCGACGACCCCGCTGCCGAGCTGTTCTGGGCCACCGTCGGCGGCATCGGGCTGACCGGCATCATCCTCCGCGCGAAGCTGCACATGCAGCGCACCGAGACCGCGTACTTCAAGGCCGACGGCTGTGTCACGGGCTCCCTCGACGAGACCATCGATCTCCACCTGGGGGGCTGGGAGGAGGGCGCCGAATACGCGTCCGGCTGGTTCGACTCGATCTCGAAGCGCAAGCTCGGTCGCGGTAGCTTCTCCAAGGGCAGCCTCGCGAAGCTCGAGGATCTGCCGGACAAACTCGCCGCCGACCCGCTCAAATTCGACGCCCCACACCTGGTGACCCTGCCCGACGTATTCCCTCACGGGCTGGCCAACAGATTCGACTTCGCTCTGCTCAGTGAGGCGTACTACCGCACGGGCGCCACCTACCAGGGCAAGATCCAGAACTTGACGAAGTTCTATCACCCGCTGGATCTGTTCGGCGAATGGAACCGGGCGTACGGGCCCAAGGGCTTCATCCAGTACCAGTTCGTGGTCCCCCCGGGCAACGAGGACGAGTTCAAACAGATCATCATCGACATCCAGGCCTCGGGCCACGTCTCCTTCCTCAACGTGATCAAGCTGTTCGGCGACGGCAACAAGGCGCCGCTGAGCTTCCCCATCAAGGGCTGGAACGTGTGCCTCGACTTCCCTATCAAGAAGGGGCTGCACGAGTTCGTCACCGAGCTCGACCGGCGCGTGCTGGCTATGGGCGGGCGGCTGTACACCGCGAAGGACTCGCGCACCACGGCGGCGATGTTCCACGCGATGTACCCGCGGGTCGACGAATGGATCGCCACCCGCCGCAAGATCGACCCCACGGGCGTGTTCATGTCCGATATGGGCCGCCGCCTCGAGCTCGTGTGAGCCTCGCCGACAACCAAGGAACAAACCCGATGAAGAACGCCGTAGGCGTCCCCCAGTCCCTGCTGCTGCTCGGCGGCACCTCCGAGATCGGACTCGCGATCGTCGCGGAGTATCTGCAGAAAGGCCCGATGCGCGTGGTGCTCGCCGCGCTGCCGAACGACCCCCTGCGGGCGCAGGCGGTCGCGCAGGTGGAGGCGGCGGGGGCGTCGTCGGTCGAGCTCATCGACTTCGACGCCACAGACTTCGACGCACACCCCAAGACCATCGACGCGGCCTTCGCGGGCGGCGACATCGACGTCGCGATCGTCGCGTTCGCCGTCGACTTCGACGCTGAGGAGCTCTGGCAGAACCAGCGCAAGGCCGTGCTCCTCGCGCAGGTCAACTACACCGGATCGGTCTCGATCGGCGTCCTGCTGGGCGAGCGGCTCAAGGCACAGGGTCACGGCCAGATCATCGCCATGAGCTCGGTGGCGGGGCTGCGCCCGCGCCGCAGCAACTTCGTCTACGGCTCGTCGAAGGCGGGATTCGACGGCTTCTACCTCAACCTCGGCCTGGCCCTCGAGCCGTTCGGCGCCTCCGTGCTGGTGATCCGGCCGGGCATGGTGCGCACCAAGTTCTCGGCGCACGTCAAAGAGGCCCCGCTGACCATCGACAAGGACGTGATCGCTCGGCTGGCCGTGGACGCCGCGCTCAAGGGCAAGACCCTCATCTACGCGCCCGCTCCCTGGGGCTTCGTGAGCTTCGGCCTGAAGAATGTGCCGCAGCCGATCTTCAAGAAGCTGCCGATCTAACCCGCGGATGGCCACCGTCCGATCCGCGGCCGTAACGGCCGAAGCAGAGCCCCCCGTGCCAGCACCGACCGCCTCCGACCTGCGACGCAATGCGGTCACCGTCGTCGTGGACCTCGCGTGCGCGGTGGTGCTCGGCGGGATCGTCGCGGCCGTCGGCTACGCGGCGATCGGCACCGTGCACTGGCCCGCGTACCCGAGCTCCAACGTCACGCGGACCCTCACCACGCTCGGCCAAGTGCTGTGCATCGCGGTCCTGGTCGTGTGCGCCTGGGCACTCTCCTCTGCGGCTCGACCTGCGGTGGCTCGCATTGCGCGCCTCGCGTCGTTCGCCGCGGTGTCCGGCCTCGTGACGGTCACCCTGGCACTCCCGCTCGGCGCCACCAAGCTGTATCTCGGCGGCATCACCGTGGACCAGCAGTTCCGCACCGAGTACATCACCCGATTCACGCAATCCCCGGCGCTGCACGACATGACCTACTTCGGGCTGCCGCCGTTCTATTCGCCCGGGTGGTTCTGGCTGGGTGGCCGATACGCACAACTCACGGGTTCCGCGGGCTGGGCCGCGTTCAAGCCCTGGTCGGTGTTGTCGCTCGCAGTCGCCTGCGCAGTCGCGCTCGCGCTGTGGCTGACCGTGTGCTCGCCAACCCGGGCCCTGGCCGCGACCCTCGCGACCACGGTCGCGATGCTCTTGTACGGATCATCCGAGCCGTACGGAGCGATCGTCACCATCCTGATGCCCCCGGTGCTGTGCCTCGCGTGGCTCGCATTGACCGCTCGGCGAGAACCCGGTGCGTCGCACCGCAGGACCGAGACGTGGGCGGCTGTGGTCGCGGTCGGCGTGTACCTGGGCCTGGCCGTGTGGTTCTACACCCTCTACCTGGCCGTAGCCGCGTTCGCCGTGTGCGTTCTGGCCGTCGCCGCCCTGGTGGTCGCGTGGTGGCGACGACGCGCGGGCGACGCTGTGCCCTTCCTCCCGATCGTCGCGCGCCTGGTCGCCATCGGCGCGATCGCGGGCGCGATCGGGCTCACGGCATACATCCCGTTCCTGCTGCGGGCGTCGCCGGGCTCGTTCTCCAACGGCTCGGCCTTCCACTACCTCCCGACACTCGGCACGGTCCTGTCCCTGCCGATGTTGCATCCGACTCTGCCCGGCCTGCTCGCGCTGATCGGTGTGGTGTGGGCCGTGTTGCGCTGCCGCACCGATCGGCTGGCGCAGGCGATGGGACTGGCGATCGTCAGCGCGTACCTATGGGCCGTGCTGTCGATGGCCGCCACGCTGGCCGGCACCACACTTCTCGGCTTCCGGACCGAGCCGGTGCTGCACGTCCTGCTCGCCGCCGCCGGCGCGCTGGGCGCGGTGGATCTGGTGGCCACGGTGTGCGCGGCCGCCGGCACCGGTGCCCGGCTCGCGGCGCTCGGGCTGGCCGCGCTGGCGGCGATCGGGGTTGCGCAGACGGTGCCGCAGCAGTTGTCCGGCGTGATCTCCACTGCCTACACCGACACCGACGGCGCCGGAGTGCGCGCGGACGGGCGGCCCGCCGGCGCCGAGCAGTACTACCCCGCGATCGACGCCACGATCCGCCGCGAGACCAGACGTCCGCGCACCGGCACCGTCGTACTCACCGCGGACTACGGCTTCCTCGCCGTGTATCCGTACTGGGGCTTCCAGAACCTCACGTCGAACTATGCGAACCCCCTGGCGCAGTTCGCCGCCCGCGCCGCGGCGATCCAGACCTGGTCGCAAGCGACGTCGCCGGACGAGCTGATCCACGAGCTCGACACCGCCCGTTGGCGTGCGCCCAACGCCTTCGTCTTCCGGTCGTCGGACTCGGGCTACGCGCTGCGACTGACCGAGGACGTCTATCCCAACAACCCGAACGTGCGGCGCTACACCGTCACTTTCCCTGCGACGCTCTTCGCCGATCCCCGGTTCACGGTGTCCGAGCAGGGGCCGTTCGTCGTAGTGGTCAGGAGGTAGGACCGTGTCCATTCGTACGTCGTTCCAGGAGGTGCTGCAGCGCCGCACCCTGCTGCCCGGTCCGGTCGAGACCGCACTCTCGGGGCAGGGGCGCGCCGTGGCCGACCTGACGGTGCTGATCACCGGTGCCTCTGCCGGAATCGGCCGGGAGGCTGTGGCGCAGTTGAGTGCTCGGGGCGCGACGGTGATCGCGGTGGCGCGCCGCGAGCCGGAACTCGCCGCCCTCGCCGACGAGACCGGGTGCTCGTACCGGACGTGCGACTTGTCCGACGAGGCCGCCATCGCGCGGCTACTGGGCGAACTCGCGGACGAGCCGATCGACGTCCTGGTCAACAACGCCGGGCACTCGATCCGCCGACGCGTCGTCGACTCCACCGACCGGTTGCACGACTACAAGCGCACGATGGCGCTGAATTACTTCGCGGCCGTGCAACTCTCGCTGGGACTGCTACCGGGCATGATCGACCGCGGCCGCGGACAGATGGTGAACGTGTGCACATGGGCGTTGCACGCCAACACTTTTCCGCGGTTCTCCGCATACGCGGCGTCCAAGAGCGCGCTCGCGATATTCGGCCGCAGCCTCAACGCGGAGCGGCCGCACCCCGGAGTGCATGCCACCAACGTGTACTTCCCGCTCGTGCGGACCGAGATGATCTCGCCCACAGCCGAATACGATGCGGTAGGCGCGCTGTCCGCCGAGGAGGCCGCGCGGTGGATCGTCCGCGCGATCACTCACCAGCCGGTCGAGGTCTCGCCCGCCGCTCTCCGCGCGGTGCTGCCGGTGATCGACCTGCTCTCCCCGCCCGCCTCCGACCGCGCCATCGCATCACTGACCTGACGCACCGTCCCCCAGGTCGAAGGCGCCCACGCCGATCCGTGCTCGGGTGTTGTCCCGTGAATCTCGGCGCCGAAAACGATCGTCGTTCGTGACCTGGCCCCGCCTGATGCTCGATTCGCCACCGGTGACGGGCTCGTCCCCGTCGGCAATCGACCCCGGTACCCGGGGTGGTGCTTGCGGCTACCGGCCGGGATCGCACCACTCGCCGCATCCCTCGTTGAACACGGTTCAAGTGATCGCGGGCGCTCGGATACAGTCGAGTTCCGTGGCCATCAACCGACAGGACGTGCTGACGTCCGCGATCCGCGTCCTCGATGAGGTCGGCCTGCCGGACCTCACGATGCGCCGGGTGGCCGGCGATCTCGGGGTGGCACCGGGCGCGCTCTACTGGCACATCCCCAACAAACAGTCGCTGCTGGCCGCGATCGCCGACACCATCCTCGCCGACCCGGCGCTCGCCGCCGCCGCGTCCAAGTCGCGGATGCGCTGGGACCGGCAGCTCGCGGGCTATGCCCACGCCCTGCGAACTGTGCTGCGACGCCATCGGGACGGGGCCGAAGTCGTGTCGGCGGCACTGGCCTCGCGTCTCGGTAGCGGCGGCCTGCACGATTCCATCGCGGGGATCGCCGCGGGCGCCGGCGCGAAGCCGACCGATGCACACGCCGCCGCCGTGACGATGGTGCACTTCGTGGTCGGATTCACCTTCGAGGAACAGACTCGGGAGCTGCTGGACCGGGCCGGCGCCACCGCGGGCGAGACCGATCAACTCGGCACGGATCGTGCCTTCGCCGACGGCGTCGACCTGATCGTCGACGGGTTGCGCACCCGGATCCCTGGGTAGCTGTTCCCAATCACGGTCGGACCGGCCCTATCCCGCTATATACCGAGATAACTGCCGCTGGACCGCGACTGAGACGAATGCACACGGCATACGCGTTCCTGTGGAGCACGACGCCCGCCCGGACCTCGACCATGCGTGCCGCACGCACGATGCCCCCATGGGAGGAATACGGACGGACGGCGGCGCGATCGCGCGGCGACAGCTGACCGAGAGGGGTTTGTCGGACGGGGAGATCCGGGCACTGATCAGGGGCGGGCGCCTCAGCCTCCTCCGCCGGGGGTGGTACCAGACGCCCGGCGCGGATCCCGAAGTCGTCGCTGCACTACGAGCAGGGGGCGTGCTCAGCTGCGTGAGCGCGTTGGGGCGCCACGGAATCTGGGTTCCACCCGGCTACACCGACTCCCATATCCGTGCGTCCGAACACGGCCGCAGAGTCTCAGGGCCGCGATTCTGCTCGCCATACGGCGACCTCCCGGCACCGGTCCGGGCAGTCGACCCGATCCTGCCCGCGCTCGCGTGCGCCGCCCGGTGCCTGCCGGGGGACGAATTCGTCGCGGTATGCGACTCGGTCCTGAACACACGCCCGCACTGGGAACTCGCCGATCTCGAGCCGACCGTGGCTGGAGCGCCCGCGCGGGTCCGCTCACTGTTGGACCGGGTGGACGGGCGGGCCGATTCCGGCACCGAGTCGCTGACGCGAGTCCGGCTCCGGGCGAAACGGGTCAAGCTGCGCATCCAGGTGACCATTCCCGATGTCGGGCGGGTCGACGTACTGATCGGACGGTCGCTGATCGTGGAGTGCGACAGCCGCCGACACCACCTCGGCGACGGTTACCAGCGTGATCGGGACCGGGACCGTGCCGCTCGGCTCCGCGGCTATCACCCGATTCGGCTGACGTGGGCGGACGTCATGTACCGGTGGGACGTCGTCGAGAAGGAGATCCTCGCGTTGATGCGACGGGGATTGCACCGCACAACGACATTGGACGATTTCTGAACCGCGGTGACACAGCCGCTATGTCGGGATATACCGACATAGCGGCTATTCGACCGAGGTTCGGACGCAGCGGATCCGCCCGCCTGCCAGGAGTGGCGACTAGCATCGTCGCTCGTGCAACCGCCGTCCGCCCCGCAGTCCCGGAATTCGCCTCCGTCGGCACCGGCCACTACGCACGACGTCCGCAGAGTCCGCCTGATCGCCTCGGTCACGGGTCTTCTCGGTCTCCTGTTCGCCGTGCTCACGCCCCTGATGCCGGTGCACCAGGCCACTGCGTCGCTGGACTGGCCTCAGCGGGGGACCCTGCAGTCGGTCACCGCACCGCTGGTTGCGTACGTTCCCGATCGCATCGACGTATCGGTCCCGTGCGCGGCGGTCGACCAGCTGCTTGCTGGGGTCGGTGTATTGGTCGCGACGGGGCCGCCCGAGTC
>CAJCHX010000370.1 GCA_903970215.1 Acidobacteriaceae bacterium | reverse complement strand
AAGCGCAAGCTGCTCGAGAAGCAGAAGGAGGGCAAGAAGCGGATGAAGACCATCGGCCGCGTCGACGTCCCCCAGGAGGCGTTCGTCGCTGCGCTCAGTTCGGATGCGGCCTCCGACAAGCCCAAAGGCAAATAGGGTCGGGCCGTGACCGACGCTCCTCGCGCTCAGACGACCCGCGCCGATCTGTCCAGGTTCGCGTTGCTTAGCATCGCTGCGGCCGTCGTCACCATCGTGATGAAGGTGATCGCCTGGCGGGTGAGCGGCTCGGTGGGCCTGCTCTCCGACGCCGCGGAGTCGATGGTCAACGTCGTCGCCGCCGTGGGCGCGTTCATCGCGCTGCGGGTGGTCGCGCGCCCGGCGGATTCGGACCACAACTTCGGCCACACCAAGGCCGAGTACATCTCCGCGGTCTTCGAAGGGGCCATGATCGGCGTCGCTGCGGTGATCATCCTGGTCGCGGCGATCGACCGGCTGGTGCATCCGCACGCGCTCGAGTCCGTGGGGCTGGGTCTGGTGATCTCCGTCGCCGCGACCGGGGTGAACGGGGCGGTGAGCGTTGTGTTGCTGCGCGCGGGACGGCGGCACCGCTCCCTGGCGCTCGAGGCCGAAGGCAAGCACCTGCTCGCCGACGTGTGGACGACGGTCGGCGTGGTGATCGGGGTGGTTCTGGTCGCCGTCACCGGGTGGCTCCCGCTGGACTCGCTCGTGGCGATCGCGGTGGCGGTGAACATCCTGGTGGTGGGCGCTCGGCTGGTATGGCGGTCGGGCGAGGGCCTGATGGACATCGCGCTGCCCGCAGAGGACCGGGCGAAGGTCGACGAGGTGCTGGACCGCTACCGCGCTCGCGGCATCGACTTCCACGACGTGCGTACCCGCGAGGCCGGATATCAACGATTCCTGCAGATGCACATGCTGGTGCCGGGCGACTGGTCCGTCCGACGCGCTCACGACGTGACCGAGCAGGTCGAACAGGACCTGCGGGTCGCCCTCGACGACCTGTTCGTCAGCACGCACGTCGAGCCCGTCGACGACCCCAGGGCCTACGAGTCGTGGCGGCTCGACTGAGCGAGCGTCCCGGTCCGATCGAGGAAGCGTCCGTACGCCCGCGCGCAAGCCGCCAACGACCTTCGAGCTCCGGCCGTCGGCATCGCCCCGAAGGGTTCGATCGTGACCGTGACGGCCGTGCGGCTCGAGCGTGGGCGCCAGGTTCCCACGATCTCGCCGTCGACGACGACCATCGGCCGGAACACCCCGTTGCGGCCGGGAACCACCAGGTCGAACCCCTCGTCGGTGATGAGGGCCCCGCGCGTCCCGTAGCCCAGCAGATACTCGTCGAACGCGGGCAGTAGCAGCGGTCGGCGCAATGCCTCGTCCACCGCAGCATCGTCGATGTCGGCCGTCCCGGCCTCGACCAGGTAGTCGACCTGGTCGAGGCGAACGGTCTCGAGTGCGTCGGCGGCGGCTTCGAGCCCGGCGTCCACGTCGCCCATCGGCAGGTCCGCCCACCGCCCGAGGTCGTTGCGCGTGACCGGTCCGCGGGCCCGGACGAACCGCAGCGCCACCTCCGCGAGTGCTTCGGAGCGTGCCGGCGAGCGCCGGGTGGTGAGCCAGGTGTCGGCGAGGGCGAAGCAGTCGACCCGGCCTTCGGAACGTGCGAACACCATCACCATCGCCTGGGTCAGGTGGCGCAGCACGTGCCCCGCCTGCGGACCGTCGAGCGGGATCCCACGCGCCGCGCAGGCCGCGACCAACTCGGTGCGGGTACGCACCGCACCGTCGGCCAGCTCGGCGCGCACGACGCCCTCGGCCGCGGCGAGCGTCGCGTCGTCGAGCGCGAGCTGTGGCCGGCGCTGCTCGGCCGCGCGCAGCGCCCGCGGCCCCAGCGTGGCGCTGAGCCAGTGCATGTCCTCGGGGGCCGTCACCTGCAACGTTCCTCGTGACGGCCGATTGCGGGCCAGCCGTCGGCCGTCGAGGTCCGCGATCACCTCGGCATCGGTCGGGGACGTGCCGGCCCGCAGTGCCAGCGCCCACCGCACGCCCGCGGCGTCCTGTGCCTGCATGGCGAGCATGCCGTGGGCCACGTCGGCGGCGGACGACCAGTCGCGAACGCCCGGCACCAAGCCCTGCGCCCGCAGGCGCAGGGCCCGGATCCGGCGTACGTCGGCGTTCGCTCGCATGGTCGGATCATCGCAGGTGGGCCGCCGCGGTAACGTCGACGGCGTGCTGAACACCTGGCTGACGCGCACCCTCGGTATCTCTGTCCCGATCGTCGGCGCCCCGATGGGCGGTCGCGCGGGCGGTGAGTTGGCGGGCCGGGTGACCGCGGCCGGTGGTATCGGGACGATCGGTGCCGCGCGGTACGCGACGCCTGCGTGGCTCGATGAACAGGTGGCCCTGGTCCGCGCGCTCGCGGGTGCCGACGCGCCACTCGGCTTCGGGTTGATGACCTGGTCGCTCGACACCGACGACGCCCTGCTGGACGCGGTGCTTGCATACTCGCCGCGGCTGGTGGCCCTCTCGTTCGGGGATCCGGCGCCCTATGTGGCGCGGGCCAAAGCTGCCGGTGCGGTGGTGGTCTCTCAGATCAACAGCGTCGACGACCTGCTCGTGGTCGAGGCCGCAGGCGTCGATGCCGTGGTGGCGCAGGGCGGCGAGGCGGGTGGCCACACCGGCCGGATCGCTACGTTGCCGCTGCTCCAGGAGATCCTCGCGGCCACCGACCTGCCGGTCCTTGCGGCAGGCGGTGTCGCCACCGGGCGCGGGCTCGCCGCTGTGCTCGCGGCGGGTGCCGAAGGGGCCCTCGTGGGTACCGCTCTGCTCGCGTCGCCGGAGACGGTGGGCCCGGACTACGCGATCGAGCGGCTGCTGAAGGCGGGCAGCG
>CAJCHX010000369.1 GCA_903970215.1 Acidobacteriaceae bacterium | reverse complement strand
CGCGGCGGTATCGGGCGGCGGGTTCCCGGCCGTTCTAACCGCCGGTGGTCAGCGCCTTGTACCCGTCGGCGTCCAGCAACTCACCCAGGGCGGACTCGAGATCCTCGGGGGACTCCGCCGCGATCTCGACGATCCAGCCCTCACCGTACGGATCCGAGTTCACCAGATCGGGACTCGAATCGAGCTCGCCGTTCACTGCGACCACGGTTCCGGTAAGAGGTGCGTAGATGTCGGAGACGCTCTTCGTGGACTCGACCTCGGCGAACGAATCGCCCGACGCCACGTCCGCGTGTTCGTCCGGCAGCTGCACGAACACGACGTCGCCGAGCTGATCCTGCGCGAAGTCGGTGATCCCGATCCGCACGACCGTGTCGCTCTTCTTCAACAGCCACTCGTGATCCGGCGTGTAGAGCAGTTCTTCCGGAGTGCTGGCGCTCAAGTGCGGTTCCTTTCCCGACGACGTTGCCGCGCAGGGCGGCTCGACTCAACTTAGTGGGCGGTCACGCACCGGAGCAACACGGTGGGCCGGACCCGACGACCCCTCAGGCTCTCCTCAGGCGGACCGACGACCCCGGCCTCCCAGGCGAGGTAGCCGCCGGACCACCAGAATCGTCTGATACCAGTACAAGACCAGTGTCCAGAGATAGATCCCGGTGCCCCAGAGCAGGAAGCCCCATCCGATGGGGTGCATCACCGTGCCCAACCAGTTGTCGAACGTGCCGGCCAGCACCAATGGCAGGCCGTACATCAGCGCGAACGTGGCCGCCTTACCCAGATACAACACCGGCAGTGCGGTGATGCCCCGGGTGTGCAGCAGCGGCACCGTGCCGGCGAGCACCAGCTCCCGGCCGATCAGGACGCCGATCAGCCACCACGGCACGATCCCCCGCACGCCCAGGGCGATCGGGATCGCCAACATGTAGAGGCGATCGGCCAGCGGGTCGAGCAATGCACCCAGCGACGATTGCTGGTTCAACAGCCGCGCGAGCTTCCCGTCGAGCCAATCGGTGAATCCGGCCACGAGCAGCACGACCAGCGCCCACGCGTCGTTCCGCCAGTACAGCAGCAGGAGCAGGAACACCGGGATGCCTACCAGGCGCAGCGCACTGAGGGCATTGGGAATGGTCAACACCCGATCCGTTGCCCCGACCGGGGCATCAGGCGATACGCCGTCGGCCCGCTCCCGCTCGCTCATATTCGCCGTCGCCCCTCGCCCACCGGATCCCCCGAACCTAACCGAACGCTCCGACCTAGCCGAACGCTCCGAGCATGCCCTGCATGCCCTTCGTGGCGAACGGGTTGTCGTGCACCATGTAGGTCCAGGTCAGAGTGGTCCGCCCGAGGTCGCTGGCGTCGAGGTCGATGCCGTCCGCCGTGATGGTCGCCGTCCGCAGCGTCTCACGCGCATGCTCCACGGCGTCGTCGAGCAGCTTCCTGAACTCCTCGACCACCAGCCGGTGGAACTCGTCCAGCGGCGACTGCCGCCCCAGCGCCCGCAGGTGGATGGTGGACTGAACCTCCGACACGAACGCGAGGTGGTCGGCCCACGCCCGGTCCAGGTGAAACAGGAACGCCTCGCGCGCTGCGCTCGTCAACACCTCGTCACCGACCGCTGGACGCCCCGACTCCTCGTCGCCGGTCGACAGCTCCTTATATCGCTCCGGCTCCAGCTCGCGGAACTCGTCGAAGGCGACGTCGGTGGTCAACAGGGCTGCGCGGCGTGCGATCACCAGGTCGCGCTGCTGGTTCACCAGCTGGTTGTACCGCCAGGTGTTCGCATGCGTCTCGAGCATCGCGCCCTCGGCCACGCGCTGGGCCTGGTCGAGCATGTCGGCGGCCTTGCCGTACGGGAACTCTCCGGTCTCGGGGTCCGCGTTCGTCGGCGGCTTCTTCAGCGGCAGGTGCCGCTCGACGAGCGGGTCCTCGACGCTGGCGAAGATCACCGACGTGCCCGGGTCGCCCTGCCTGCCGGCGCGGCCGCGCAGCTGCTGGTCGAGGCGCTCGGTGTCGTGCAGACCGGTGCCGATCACGCACAGGCCGCCCAGCTCGGCGACCTCGTCGTGCTGGGTGCTGTGGTCGTCGGCGCTGCTACCGCCCAGCTTGATGTCGGTGCCGCGACCGGCCATCTGGGTGGAGACGGTGACGGCGCCCCGGGCACCCGCCTCCGCGATGATCCGCGCCTCCTGCGCGTCGTTCTTCGCATTCAGCACGGTCGCGTGGACACCGGCGATCTTGAGCATGTGCGCCAGCTCCTCCGACTCGGCCACGTCGTGCGTGCCGATCAGCACCGGCTGGCCGGTCTCGTGGACCTCCCGCACGTAGTCGACGATGCCGGCGACCTTGTTGCCCTTGTTGTCGTAGACCCGCATCGGCTGGTCGATCCGGATGTTGGGAGTGTTGGGCGGGATCTGCGAGACGCCGAGGTCGTAGAACTGTCGGAGCTGCTCGCCGGCGGCGAGCGCGGTCCCCGTCATGCCGCACACCGTCTTGTATCGCTGCAGGAGCGCCTGAACGGTGATGGTGTCGATCACCTCACCCGAATCGGTCTGGGCCAACCCCTCCTTGGCCTCCACGGCCGCCTGCAGTCCGTCGGGCCAGCGCTGCAACTCGGCGACGCGGCCACGGGAGCTGTTGATCAGTTTCACCGCACCGTCGCGGACGATGTAGTGGATGTCCTTCTCCACCAGCGCATAGGCGTGCAGCGCGATGTTCACCTGCGGAAGCGTGGTACCCACGTGCAGGTCGCTGTAGAGGTCGATACCACCCAGCTCCTCCTCGAGCAGAGCCGCACCGTCCTCGGTGAGGAACACGGACTTGCCGTCGGAATCGATCTCGTAGTGCTTGCCCTCGCGCAGCCGGGCCACCACCTCCATGATCGCGGCCTGCGGCACGTCGCCCTTCACGGAACCGGCCAGGACCAGCGGGATCAGCGCCTCGTCGACCAGCACCGAGTCGGCCTCGTCGACGATCGCGACGTCGGGGGTGGGCGAGAGCAGGTCCTCGGCACGGGTGACCAGCTGGTCCCGGAGTACGTCGAAGCCGATCTCGTTGACGGAGCCGTACACGACGTCGCGCCCGTAGGCCTCGCGGCGCTCCTCCCGGGTCGAATTCTCGGTGACGAAGCCGACGGTCACGTCGAGCAGGTCGAAGAACGGCTTCATCCACTCCGCGTCGCGTCGGGCGAGGTAGTCGTTCGGCGAGATCACATGGACGCTGCGACCGGACAGCGCCATTCCCGCCGCAGCGATCGCACCGACCAGGGTCTTGCCCTCGCCGGTGGCCATCTCGACGACGTCGCCCTCGAGCAGCCGGTCCGCGCCCTGCAACTGCACGTCGAAGGGACGCAGGCCGAGCGACCGGTCGGCCGTCTCGCGGGCCAGCGCGAGGAACTTGGCCCGGTCGTCCGACTTCGCCTGGTACACGTTGAGCTCGATCGCCGCGTCGGCGATGCCGGCGTCCTTCAGATCCTTCGCCCAGTCGTCGAATGCGGACGACGCCTCGATGAGGGCCACCGACCGCGATTGGTTCCGCGAGGTCTGCGCCCCGAGCACCTTCCACATCTTGTTACTGAACTTGCCCACGTGCCCTCTTCCGCTTCACCGGCTGGATCGACGGGTCCGAGCGTACCGATCCCGGCATCGTCAGCGGTCAGCACTTGCCTCCAGGCAGCTCTGCGCCGTGCTCGCGCACCCACAAGCCGACCTCGTCGAGCACCTGCTGCCCGGCCGCGAACGTGGGTGCGACGGTGCCCATCGCCACGCCCACCTGCCCGCTGCCGGTACTGATCACGGCCATCTGCCGCACGTAGTACTGCCCGTCCGTGGTCGGACCCCACCCGCCCTTGACCGCGCTGCCATCCATCGTCTGCACACCCCAGTGCTGGTCCGCGGCCACATTCTGCATCAGCGTCAGCACCTTGTGGGCCGGCTGCATACACGGCAGGTGCGCCACGAACACCGCCTCGTTTCGATACGTCCACTCCGTCTGCCCGAACGCCGTGAACCCCGGCCGGGTCACCGTCGGCTGCACCCGCGTCGTGGTGTCCCCGGCCTCCGCGATCACCTTCTGCACGGCGCCCGCCGCCACCGCCCCGCCGCCCAGCGCGTCCCACAGGCGCTGGGCCGCCGCGTTGTCCGACTCGATGATGGCGTTCGCGATGTCCGCATCGTGCGCCGGGCCCAGCGCGCCGGCAGCGATCGCGAGCGGCACCTTGCTGGTCGACCACGCCACGTCGCCCACCGCACCGAAGGCCTCCACCGGACCTCGGCCACCGACCGGCGCGAACGCGAGTCCCACCGTGGCGTTGGTCTGGCCGAGCAGCTTCGCGAAGTCGGAGGCCAACAAGGCCGACGGGACCACGGGGCCCGACGACGATGCGCTCGCCGACGTGGACGACGAGGGGTCGAACGTGGGCGCGCTGAACGGCGCGACGAACGGCGCGGTCGTCGACGCGGACGATCCGTTCACCCCCGCGGCGCCGATCGTGCAGCCCGACAGTGCGGCGGCCAGGCCGACGGCGAGTGCGGGGGCGAACAACGTTGCGGCGACGCGACTACGAACCATCACGAATACCAATAGACCACGGATGCGGCCCGGAACGTGCGCGCCCGCGCCGCAGGACCGAGCAGATGTCGCGACGCGACACCCCGCAGCGGATCAGCAGTGCCCGTAGGTGAAGTTCGGGATGTTCTGGCGCACCCAGGCGCCCACCTTGTTCAACACCTGCTGCCCCGCAGCGAAATCCGCCGCCACGGTGCCCATCGACACGCCCACTTGGCCCACCTGTGTGTTGATCACGGCCATCTGGCGAACGTCGTACCGGCCGTCCGTCGTCGGGCCCCAGCCGCCCTTGACCGCGGCGCCGGTGATCGACTGCACACCCCACTGCTGGTCCGAGGCGACGTTGCGCATCAGAGCGAGGATCGGCTGGGCCGCCGGCATGCAGGTCAGGTGTGCGGCGAACGTCGCCTGGTTCGCATACGTCCACTGCGTCTGCCCGAAGCCGGTGTAGCCCGCCCGGGTGACGGTCCCGTTGACCACCGTCGCGCCGTCGCCGCCCGCGCGGATCACCTGCTGCGTCGCCGCCGTGGCCTGCGCCGTGGAGCCGAGCTTCTCCCACAGCGCCTCCGCGGCCGCGTTGTCGGATTCGGTGATCGCGAGGCCGACGTCAGACGACACGGCGCTGCCGAACTCCTGCTCGGCGGCGATCGCCACCGGCACTTTGCTCGTCGACCACGCCACTCCGCCCGGGTCGTTGCCCAACACCACGTTCGTCGAGCCGTTGCCCGGTGCGATGGCGATCCCCACCGGCACCCCGACCGCAGCCTGCACCGCTGCGAAGCTCGACGCCAGGTCCGCCCCGTTCGCGATACCGGCGCCGCCGACCGCGTAGCCCGACATCGCCATGACCGACGCGACAGCGAGCGAAACCCCGGTGCGCTTGAGATTCATGACTACTACTGTGACACGAATGACGCCTGTTGTGCATACCTATGCGGTCGACGTCGAGTGGGCGTCCTCCGAAGGCACCTCGTCATACCGCGGTTACTCACGGCGGCACACGGTCACATCCGATGCCGACGCGCCGATCGTCGCGTCGGCGGACCCGCATTTCCTGGGGGACGCCGCGCTCTGGAATCCCGAACAACTACTCGTGGCCGCAGCCGCGAACTGCCACATGCTGTCGTACCTCGCGCTCTGTGCCCGCCGCGGCGTGGTGGTGCGCGAGTACGTCGATTCGGCGGTGGGGACGATGACGTCGGAGCCCGGTGCCGGCGGGCGGTTCACGTCGATCGAGTTGCGCCCGCGCGTCGTCGTGGCGCCGGGGTCGGATGCGGCGCTGGCGCTGGCG
>CAJCHX010000368.1 GCA_903970215.1 Acidobacteriaceae bacterium | reverse complement strand
TTGTACCCGCGGGTGCGGCTCGTCGACCAGGTGCTGTTCACCGACGACGGGGATGTCCTCACCTCCGCCGGGCTCGCCGCGGGCCTCGACCTGTGCCTGCACCTGATCCGGTCGGATCACGGGGCGGCCGTCGCGAACCGCGTCGCGCGACACTGTGTGTTGCCGCCCGCGCGGGAGGGGGCCCAGGCCCAGTTCATCGACCGGCCGGTGCCGGTGACCGGCGCCGGTTCGACCTCGGCGGTCCGCGAGTGGGCGGCCGAGCGGCTCGGCGAGCAACTCGGCGTCGCGATCCTCGCCGACCGGGCGCAGATGAGCGTGCGAACGTTCAACCGTCGATTCCGCGAGGAGACCGGCCAGACCCCCGGCGCGTGGATCCTGCGCCAGCGCGTCGATCTCGCGCGCGAGTTGCTCGAGAGCACCGACCTGCCGATCGACGAGGTCGCGAGACGCTCGGGGCTCGGCACCGGATCCGGGCTCAGGCAGCACCTGCGCCGCGACGTCGGTATGGCGCCGCTGCGATACCGCCGGGCATTCCGCGGGGACGCCGGACCGCTGCGCCTTGCCGACACAGGTACGACAGGCTAGGCGGCCAGCCGACTATGGCGCCGATCACACTCTCGGGACTACGGTCGAGGGAGTTCGCCATCAGCACGCCATCGGCCCGTCGGGCCGGCAAGGAGGCCGCCGTGCATCTGCCCGCTCGTGCCCTCGTCACAGCCAAAGCCCAGACCATGCTCCGTCAGCTCCGCGACGCCCACGGCCCGCTCATGTTGCACCAGAGCGGCGGATGCTGCGACGGCTCGTCGCCGATGTGTTATCCGGCGGGCGACTTCATCGTCGGCGACCTGGACGTACTGCTCGGCGTGCTCGACCTGGGCGCCGAGGCGGGTGTCCCGTCGCCGCGTCTGCCGGATGGCGCCGACGCCGTGCCGCTGTGGATCTCCGGCTCGCAGTTCGACGCGTGGAAGCACACGCAGCTGATCATCGACCTCGTGGTGGGGCGCGGCTCCGGCTTCTCCCTCGAAGGCCCCGAGGGGGTGCGCTTCCTCTCCCGAGGGCGGGTGTTCTCCGATGACGAGGTCGCGGCGCTCGCTGACACGCCGCCCGTGCGGGGTTCGCAATACGCCGACGGCGTGCGTCCGCTCGCCCCCGAGGACGCCACCGTCGTCGCCGTCGCCGAGGAGGCGTGCCCGGTCCCGCACCGGTGACGAGAGATGCGCGCACGCGGCCGGGGCATCATGGACGGGTGAAACAGCGTGTCGCGTCCCTGACCGGGCTTCGTGCCGTCGCGGCCGCGGCGGTGTGCGCGACGCACGCGGCGTTCTCGACCGGCAAGTACACCGACGACTTCCCCGGCCACGCCTGGGCACGGCTCGAGCTGGGCGTTCCGTTGTTCTTCGCGCTGTCGGGATACCTGCTGTTCCGGCCCTGGGTGCGGGTGACCACCGACGGTGCGCGCGCCGGCTCAGGGGCGGCGCGCCACCAGCCTTCGGTGCGCCGGTACGCGTGGCACCGATTCCGGCGCGTCCTCCCCGCGTATTGGCTGGTGGTGACGATCGTCTACCTGATCGGGCTGATCCGGCACGAACCGAACCCGTCGGGCCACGGCTTCGTCGGCTACCTGCGTCACCTGCCGCTCATCCAGATCTACGAGTTCGGATACATGCGCGTGGGCCTCACGCAGACCTGGAGCCTGTGCGTCGAGGCAGCGTTCTACGTGGTCCTCCCGCTGATCGGCTGGGTCATGACGGTGGTGGTGTGCCGATACGCCTGGCATCCGGGACGGCTGCTGGCTGCGCTCGCCGTGTTGGCGGCGGTCTCGCCGGCCTGGGACGTCGTGGCGCCGCACGTACCCAATATCACCGCCAGGATGTGGCCGCCGGCCTATCTCTGGTGGTTTGTGGGCGGGATGGCGCTGACGGTCCTCGCGCCGCTCGTGCACTCCTGGCCGCGGTGGGCGACTCCGGCATGCCTTCTGGTCGCCGGCGGGAGCTATCTCGCAGCGTGCCTCGCGGTCGCGGGACCGCCGACGATGATCCCGCTGAACGTCTGGCAGGCCGTGCTCAAGTCGGCGTTGTACCTGGTGTTCGCGGTCGCCGTGATCGCCCCGCTCGCGCTGCCGCCCACCGGCCTTCGACGTGGGCTGTATGACCGCGTGCTGGGCAGCAGACCGATGGTGTGGCTCGGCGGCATCTCGTACGAGTTCTTCCTCGTCCACCTCATGGTGATGGAGGTGCTGCGCAGCGACGTCCTGCGTTGGCCTACGTTTACCGGCAACGTCTTCGTAGTCTTCGCCCTTACCTGCGTGATCACCGTCCCATTGGCCTGGGCGCTGCGCCGGGCGACGGCCTTCGGGGACAATGGCGAGAGTGGATCCGACCGAGGAACCGGAAACAGGGAGGCCGTGGATGGCGGAGGCGCACATCGACGCTCCGGTGCGTCGGTGGTGTGAGGCCCGTGCGATCCCCGGACGCCGGCCCGACCTGTCCGACACCGCAGCCCTGCTGATCGCCGCGGGCCGGTTGCCTGAAGCGACTCGCGAGGTGGTGCTCCGTCGGATCGACGACCGAGCGGGTTCGGCCGTCGCCCAGCCCTTCCCGGACCTGGGTGGATACAGCCGACTGCGGCGGCTGGCGCGCATCGTCGAGCGTGGCGATGGGAGCCGGACCGCCCGGCGGGAGGGCGCGCCCGACCTGCTGATCGGGCCGCTCGCCGGAGCACGAGACGCGGCCGAGGCGCTGCGCACCGCGGACGCCCGGCGCAAACTCGCGGCGTACCGGCACGCATTCACCGTCAATCGCAGATCCTTCGGCGCGGGCGTCCGCGCAGTCCGCCGCGCGCGTAAAGACGCCGTCCACCTGGACCTCGATGAGCGTGACCTGCTGTTCGACGCGTTGTGCCGCACGCCCTCGCCCACGGCGCCGTCGGCCGCCGTAGTCGCGGCCCGCAGCGTGGCGCGCGCCGCCGCCCCCGTCGTCCGGCTGGCGACGTTGCACGTGCCGGACGCCGTCGCCGAGTGGGTCGAGTGGCACCGGCCACCCGAGACCGACGCATCGGTGTTCGGCGACCGGTACGAGGTACTGCTTTATATAGCCGGCGCGGTGTACGACCGGGTGGTGGACTCGCGGTCGGCGGCCTCGGGGGAGTTGGACGAGCAGCTCATGCAGCTGGATCTGGCCACCGATCTGGTGCAGATCTCGGCCGACGCGACTCAGCTCAGCGACGTATGGGGCCAGCTGCGTGGCGCTCCAGGGCTCGCCGACGGGACCCGCAGCAGCGAGCTGGACCGCGTATGGGACGAGTTGGTCGACCGGGTTGTCGCACTATCGGCCGTGGGCGACCTGGTCGACGAGGCGGACAAGCGGCCGGTGCCGCGAGCCGAGGTGGCCGCGTCTGTCGACCAGCAGATCGACGAGCTGGTGCGCCGGTCCGGCCAGCGGGAGTTGTCCATCGCGGGTGCCCGACGGGTCGCCGCCCAGCTCGAGCAGAGGGTGATCGCCCGGCTACCCGGGCGCACTGCGCCGGAGTTGACGCGCGGTGACGGTGCGCCGTCGGGCGATACGGGAGCGGGCGCCGTCGGAGCGGGTGATGCAGCGGCGGGTGTTGGTTCGGAAGGCGTTGGGTTGGCAGACGATAGTGCGGTCGGCGATGGCGGGCAGGCGGGGTCGGGGTCAGATCAGGCCCGGGACCACTCTGCGAGGTAGTCCTTCTCGGTAACGGTGAGCCGCCGTAGCGTGCGCCGCTCGATGTCCACCACCGCCATCTGTGTCGTCGCTATGACAGCCGGGCGTGAACCCGGCTCTGCGTGTGCACCGCGAACCTCGTAGCCGATGGTGAAGTCGACGGAGCGGTTGCCCGCGATGTACATGCCCACTCGAACGGGCGAATCCTCGTGCCGCAGTTGACCTTTGTACTTGATCGCGACATCGCAGATGAACGCGCTCTTGATCAGCGGTGCGTACTGTTCACCGGCCGAGAGCAGCCAGGCGATCCGGGCCTCCTCGAGCAGGGTCACCATCCGGGCGTGGTTCACGTGGCCCAACGCATCCATGTCCGACCACCTGACCGGAACGAGTGCTTCGAAGGCGAACTCCCCCTTGGCCAGGCTCATCGACCGCGCCACTTCGTCGCGAACGCGAGGAACGCGTCGTTCTCCGATGGATCGGTGACGGTGACGCGCACCCCGTCGCCTGCGAAAGCACGGACCAGCAGCTTCGCTGCCGCAGCGTCTGCGGCGAAGTCGGTGGATTCGTCGCCCAACACCAGCCACACGAAATTCGCTTGGGTGGGCGGCACGTCGTAGCCGGCGGCGAGGAGCGTGTCGCGTACCCGTGCGCGCTCGGCGACGACGCCCTCGGTGCGGGCCAGCAACTCGTCGCCCGCGTTCAGGGACGCGATAGCGGCGGCCTGCGCCGCCGAATTCACGCTGAACGGGATGTGCACCTTCGAGAGTGCCTCCACCACCGACGGATCGGCGACCGCATACCCCACGCGCAGGCCTGCCAGCCCATATGCCTTGGAGAATGTCCGCAGCACAACGACATTGGGGAATTCGCGAAACAGCTCGATGCCGTCGATGCGCGGGCCGGACACGTCGTTGTCACGGTGGTACTCGAAGTAGGCCTCGTCGAGCGCGACCATGACCTCCGGTGGGACCTTGGTGAGGAAGTCGATGAGGTCGCCCCGGCTCACGGTGGTACCCGTCGGGTTGTTGGGATTGCACACGAAGATGAGTCGGGTGCGGTCGGTGATCGCGGCGGCCATCGCGTCGAGGTCGTGGGCGTGGTGCGCGTCGAGCGGGACCTGCACCGGAATCGCTCCAGCGACGCGAGCGGCCAGCGGGTACGACTCGAACGACCGCCACGCCATGAGAACCTCGTCGCCCGGCAGACAGCTGATCTGCACCAGCATCTGGCAGATCGCGACCGAGCCGCAGCCGACGTGCACGTTCTCGGGGGTGACGCCGGTCAGCTTCGCCAGCTCGTCTCGGAGGGCGACGGCGCCGTTGTCCGGGTACCGGTTCACCGAACCCAGAATGGACGTCATACGAGCCAGCACGCTGGGAAGTGGTCCCGCGGTGATCTCGTTGGATGCGAGTTTCACCGCGCCCGGTGCCCCCTTGCCGGGAACGTAAGCGGGGACGTCGTCGAGATCAGGTCGAATGCGCGGTGCCACCCGATCAGCGTATCGGCGCGCTTGTGGGGTGTATTCGGTGGTCCGGATCACGGGGTGCAGCGCTCGCACACCGCCGCGGTGCTCGGGCACAGCGGCGACCGCAACCGCCATCGCTGCTCGGCCTTTAGCTCGGACGTGATGGGCGCCGGGCCTGGTGGTGGCGTCACGATGATTGTCGGGATGGCATCGGACGATTCCTGACCGACCCCTCGACCGCGAGAGGTTGCTACAGCGGTCGGGACTGCAGCACGGATAGGTGAGGTTGTAGAACACCTCGATGTACTCGAAGATGGCGTTGGCGAGTTCGGTGCGGGTGCGCCACTTCCGCCGGTCGAGCAGCTCGACCTGCATCGAGGACCAGAACGATTCCATCATGGCGTTGTCGAGGCCGTCGCCGACGGTGCCGAAGGACGGCAGCAGACCGGACGAGCGGATCTTCTGGGTGAAGACCCAAGAGGTGAATCCGCGCCCGAACTCGGGATCGTCGCGGTGCGCGTCGACCAGCGCGATCGCCCGCCACGCCTCGGCCAGCTCGGCGGCGGTGACCGGCCGACGCAGCCAGCGGTAGTAGTGCTGGCGGGAGAGCTTGAGACCCGGCACGTCACCGCGACGGGGATCCGGTCGGCGGCGAGCTCTATCACGAGCGCGTAGAACCTTTTCCCGGCAGGTTCGCCTGGGACAGATACGCCGCCGCGCGGCGCAGCACCTCGTTCTCCCGCTCGAGCAGCCGGATTCGCTTGTTGGCCTCCCGCCCGGCCGCACGTGGGCAAGCCAGATCAGATGACCTGCCCCACGTTCCGGGTTCCAGATCCGATGGCTAACCTGCAGCCTCTACGAGAGGCTCGCAGTCATGCCACGTCCCTATCCAGCAGAGTTCCGCGCCCGCGCCGTCGCACTGGTCCGTGCGGGCAAACAGGCCAAG
>CAJCHX010000367.1 GCA_903970215.1 Acidobacteriaceae bacterium | reverse complement strand
CCAGCAGCTCGCTCGGCCCGGGCGGGGGTCACGGTCCAGCGCCCGTCGTCGGCGATGTCGATGCCGTAGATCGCGGCCGCGGCGGTCCGGCTGACGTAGCCGTCCGCGACGTCGGCCAGCACGGCCTCGGGGTGCCGGTCGAGGGGATTCCCCCAGCCGCCCCCGCCGGCGCTGGCGTTGCGGAACCGCTCGCCGGCAGCCATGGCGACGCGCTGCATCCCGAGCGTGCGTTCCCGGTCGGTCCCGGGCCAGACGGTCATGGAGTTCGGCTCGGGCTCGTGACCGCCGTGGAGCGCCCACGGTCGCGTCTTGGTCTTCTTCTTCATCGACAGCAGCTCGGCGTCGGCGGTGAAGGTCGCCTGGCGGACGATGCCGAGCCCGCCCCGGTGGCGCCCGGCCCCGCCGGAGTCGGTGATCAGTTCCATGCGCTCGTGGAGGAGCGTCGACCTCTGCTCGAGCACCTCGATCGGGGTGTTTCGGACCACGTTCGACGACAGGTGCTGTCGGGCGGTGGCGCCGTCGTGGTCCGGCGTGGCACCCCAGCCGATGCCCTCGTTGTTCGAGATGACGAACACCCGCTCGGTGCGCGGGTCGACGCCGGTGGTCATGAAGCCCGGCTCGTCGCCGCCGGAGGAGGCGGCCAGCTGGGGCAGCACCGGGGCGAGCGCCTTGAAGAGCAGCTCGAAGGCGACGATGTGGGTCCAGGTGGTGAAGGTTGCGGCCGGGTACTCGGCGTGGAACAGCGTGCCCGGCTCGGCTTTGACCGTGAGCGGTCGGTAGTGCCCGGCGTTGGCCGCCTCCCCGGGTGTCGTGAGCGACTTGAACACCGTCTTGCCCATGCTCACCGTGGCACCGAACGGCAGGTTCACCGGACCCGGGACGGCCGGTGACGAGCCTGCGTAGTCGACCTCCATCGTCTCGCCGTCGATGGTCACTCGGACCTGCATGCGCAGCAGGTCGTCGGAGATGCCGTCGTCGTCCAGCCAGTCGACGGCGCTCCACGACCCGTCGGGAAGCGCAGCAACGGCGCGGCGGGCGGCCCGCTCGCCGTGGTCGATCATGGTTGCGACACACGACTCGGTGGTGTCGAAGCCGAACTTGTCCCAGAGCTCGGTGAGACGGCGGGCCCCGGTGCGCAGCGCCGCCCACTGGGCGTGGAAGTCCCCGACCACCAGGTCCGGCAGTCGGGAGTTGAAGCGGATCAGATCGAGGAGGTCCCGGTCGACGGAGCCGCCCCGGACGATGCGGACACCCGGCAGGATCAGACCTTCTTGGTGGATCGAGGTCGAGTCGAGCACGTAGGCCGGGTCCTTGGCGCCGAGGTCCATCCAATGGGCCCGGACCGTGACATAGGCGGCGGGCCCTTCGATCCCGGCCCGGAAGACCGGGCTGAACATCATGGCGTCGTAGGCGTGCGCCCCGCTCCAGTAGGGATAGTTCAGCAGCACGACGTCGTCGGGCTCGAGCCGTTCGATCCCGACGTGCGCAGTGGCCCGGACGATGGCGTCGTCGTTGGCACCGATGAAGCTGGTGATGCCGGGAGCCTCGGCGATGAGCTGGAGATGCCGGTCGTAGACGGAGATCCCGAAATCGAGGACCTCGTAGATGACCGGGTTGAACGCCGCCCTCACGAGGGTCCGGCGCATCTGCTCGGCCGCCGACGTCAGGTAGCTGCGGACCACCGAGACGGTCCGACCGTCCAGCGTCTGGCCGCTCACGTTGCCACCCCTGCGGCGATGACCAGGTGCCCGTGGTCGTCCACGGTCGCGACCTGGTCGGAGTGGACGATGGTGGTCGAGGTCCCCTCGTCGACGACCAGAGGCCCGGCCTCGCGCCAGCCCGGCGCCAGCCCCGAGCGATCGACGACGGTGAAGGCGACCATGGCGCGGGTCCCGAAGTCGTAGGCGGTCCGGGTCTGCGAGGCCTCGGCGCCGGCCGGCGTCTCCAGACGCTCCAGCGCAGGCTTGTCCGTCTTCCCGATGACGCGAACCCGGGCGTTGACGATGTCGGCCGAGTCCTCGATGGCGTGGCCGTAGCGGGCGGAGTGCGCGTCGTAGAAGCGCTGGAAGATGTCAGCGGCGGAGTCCCCGGGGCGGAGATCGATTCCGAGGGCGTGCTCCTGTCCTCGGTAGCGAAGGTCGAGCCGGATCTCGCTGTGGCGGTCCGCCTCGGCGATCCCCTGCTCGCGCAGGACAGCCGAGCCCTGGTCCGACAGCTCGGCCCCGACGGCGCGGGCTGCGGCCAGTCCGGAACCGTCCAGGGGGCGCAGCACCGCCTGTGAGAACTCGTACTCGGTGTCGGCCATCAGCATCCCCCAGGCCGAGAACGCAGCCGGGAAGCGCGGGACGACCGTGGCTCCGATGGACAGCTCCCGGGCGATCAGCGGACCGAGGAGCGGACCGGCGCCGCCGACGGTGAGCAGGCGGAACTCCCGCGGATCCAGTCCCTGCTCGGACGTGATCTCCCCGAGGGCGCCGACCAACCGGGCGATGAGCACGTCGACGATGGCGGCTGCAGCCTCCTCGCAGGGCAGCCCGAGGGGCTGGCCCACCATCTCGTCGATGGCCTTGCGGGCGGCACCGGTGTCGATCGCCATGGCCCCGTCGAGGAACCGGTCCGGGTCGATGTAGCCGAGGACGACCGCAGCGTCGGTCACGGTCGGCTCGGTCCCGCCCTGCCCGTAGCACGCCGGTCCGGGGACCGCTCCTGCGCTGCGTGGGCCGACGGCGAGGAGGCCGTCGTCGACGCTGGCCACCGACCCGCCGCCGGCGCCGATCGTGCGGATGTCGAACACCGGTACGAGCAGCGGGAGGTCGTCGATCTGGGCCTCGTAGACATCGGAGGGCCGACCGTGCTGGATGACACACGAGTCGACGCTCGTGCCGCCCACGTCGAGGGTCAGCACCCGCGCCCAGTCCAGGGCCGACGACAAGAAAGTGGCGCCGCTGATCGCTCCGGCCGGACCCGACAGGACCGTGGTCAGGGGCGTCCGCCGGGCCATCGCGGCGGTGACGGCACCGCCGCTCGAGCCCATGACGTAGAACTGTCCTGCGAAGCCGTCGGCGGCCAGGGCCGACTCCAGTTCGTCGATGTAGTTGCGGAGCACCGGCCGGACGTAGGCGTCGAGCACTGCGGTGCTCATCCGCTCGTACTCCCGGTACTCGCGGGCGATGTCGCTCGACAGCGAGACCTCGGCGCCGGGGAGGGCGCCGTGGATGATCTCTGCGGCGCGCTGCTCGTGGAGCGGGTTGGCGTACGAGTGCAAGAACGCGACGGCGATCGAGGAGATCCCGCACTCCTCGAGGAGGAACCGGGCCGCGTCGAGCACTCCGGTCTCGTCGAGTGGCGTGATCACCTGGCCGCTGGCGTTGATCCGCTCGGCCACCTCCATCCGATGGCGCCGGGCCACGAGAGGCGGTGGTGGTGCGTACTGGAAGTTGTACATCTCCCGCACCGGGACCGACGACCGCCCGACCTCCAACACGTCGCGAAACCCGGCGGTCGTGATCAGCCCCACCGGGGCACCGGCCCGCTGCAGGACGGCGTTGAGGCCGAGCGTGGTCCCGTGCACGATGGCCTCGGCGCCGGCGAGGTCCACGGCGAGGCCGGCGAGGGCGGCGAGAACGCCGGTCGCGGGCCGCACCGGCGTGGTGGGCGCCTTGGCCATCCGCACCTGGTGGGTGTCGAGGTCGTAGGCGACGGCGTCGACGAAGGTGCCCCCGATGTCCACGGCGATCCGGGACCGCAGGGTCCCGGTCATGCGGCCACCGTGATGTCGTCGCGGATGACGTCGCCCCCGCTCATCACGAACTCGATGTCGCGCAAGGCAGCGATGTCCTGGGTCGGGTCGCCCGGCACGGCGATGAGGTCGGCCACCAGGCCCGGCTCGACGGCCCCGAGCTGGTGCTCCCGGCGGATGAGCGCCGCCGCGGTGCACGTGGCGCCCTGCAGCGCCTGCAGCGGTGTCAGTCCGGCCTCGACCATGAACTCAAGCTCGCGGACGGCGACCACGGTGTCCTCGATCGGCTCCCCCGGCGGATAGTCGGTGCCGTTGACGAGCGGTACGCCGGCCGCCACGGCGGCTCGGATGCTGGCGAGGTGCCTGGGTCCGACCTCCATGGCCCGAGCGATCTGCTCACTCGTGAAGTCGTGGTCGGCCATCCAGTCGGGGCAGCGAGTCACACACAGCGTCGGCGTCAGGAACGCACCCTGTGCCTTGATGGCACCGGCCGTGTCGTCGTCGAGCTCGTAGGCGTGCTCGAAGGACCGCACGCCCGCACCGAGCGCCTCTCGGATGGCTGCCGAGGAGCCGGCATGGGCCACGACGTAGGAGGAGTGCTCGACCGCGGCCCGGACGGTGGCCTCGATCTCCGCCACGGTCATCTGGGCCCCGAGCGACTCGCCGGCGTCGGCGATGCCGCCGGTGATGAAGATCTTGATGTGGTCGGCACCGAAGGAGAACTCCGTGCGGGCGGCCTTGAGGAACTCGTCCGGTCCGTCCGCGTAGCTCGTCGCCATGCCGTGGCCGTGGCCGCCGGTGGTCGAGATGGCCCGGCCGGCCCCGAGGATGCGGGGAACACGGACCCAACCCTGTGAGTGGGCGTGTCGGAGGAGCAGGTCGGCGCGGTTCTGCTCGTGGACGCAGCGCAGCGTGGTGATGCCGGCCTGCAACGCGTCCTGGGCGCGCCCGAGGGCCCGGAGCACCGTCACCCAGGAGGGCTCGGTCTCGTCGGTCGCCGAGAACGGATAGAGCACCGACAGGTGGGTGTGGACCGACACCAGGCCGGGGAGCAGGTAGCGGCCGGCCAGGTCGATGTCCCCGGAGCCGCCGCTGCGCCCGCGCTCGATCGAGGCGATGTTCCCGTCGACCACCTCGACCGATGCGTCCCGGGTGACCGTGCCGGATCGGACGTCGAGGACAGCAGCGTTGGTCAACCACACAGGAGATACCCGTCCTTCGAGTGAGCGAGGGATGCCGAACGGCCACCGTCCCGGGCTGCGGACGAGGCCTTTACGTAATCGTTTGCGTAAACGTAACGAGCGAGGGACCGTCGTTCAAGACCTGTTGTGTGACCGTTTGCTGTCGGGCATCTGTCCTCGACGTCCCGGAGGACCGGGCTGGGGGTTCTAGGTGCCCGGGGGTCCGCAGGAGTCGCGGATCACCAGCTCGGCGCGCACGCGGGTGGCCGACGTGGAGGCGCTCGCTTCGACGTCACCGAGGCGGACCAGCAGACGTTCGACGGTGAGAGCCGCGAGGTCGAGCGGGCGGGTGTCGATCACCGTCAGGGGAGGCCGCCAGTAGCCGAACCACGGTGCGTCCTCGAAGACGATCACCGACAGCTGGCGGGGAACGTCGAGACCCCGCTCGGCGATGACCGGCAGCGCTCCGAATGCCGCCTCGTGGTTGGCGAGGAACAGCGCGGTCGGTGCAGGACGGGCGTCGAGCAGCTCCGCGGTGAACTGGGCGCCGACCTCGGGGCGGTACGGCCCCTCCCGGATGAGGCTCCGGTCGACCGCGACACCCGCTTGCTTGTGGGCCGCGAGGTAGCCCGCGCGCCGCTCGTTCTCCCGTGCCGTGTCAGCGGTTCCGACGATCAGCCCGATCCGACGGTGGCCGAGGGCGAGGAGGTGGGACGTCGCAGCGCGCGCTCCCCGACGGTCGTCGGCGAGCACGGAGTCGGGGGGCTGCGGTTCGACCCGGCGAATCACGTTCACCACCGGGACGGTGCTGTTTGCGAGCGACGGAGGAGTCGGGACCCGTCCGGCGGATCCGAGCATGATGACGCCGTCGACCTGACGGTCGAGGAGCAGGCTCAGGCACCGGTCCTCCTCCTCGGTCCCGCCACCACTGACGGCCAGCAGAACCTGGTAGCCGTGTGCATTCAGGAGGCGCTGCACCTCCTCGGTCACGGTGTGGAACGACGCGTTCACCAGGTTCGTGAGCAGCAGCCCGACCAGGCTGGTCTTCCGGGTTCGCAGGCCCTGCGCCAGCTTGTTGGGCCGGTAGCCGAGACGCTCGGCGGTGGACTCGATCACCGCCCGAAGCTCGTCGCTGACCCCGGGGAGGCCTCGCACGGCTCGGGACACCGTCGCCTGCGACACGCCGCACGCGACGGCGACATCGAGAAGGGTGGCCGAGGTCGACCGCACTGCCGCCTTCTTCGCCGCCCGACTCGCTGGGCCGTCCCTCTGCATGGTCTCGGATACTCCGCTGCTCGCTGCGGACGAGGATAGGAGGTCCCCTGGACCCGGACCCCGGCTAGGCAGCCCGTCGGTCCTCGACGGGCCGCCGGCGCTGGCGGGGGTCGAGGAGGGAGGGAGGGTTGTAGGCCATGTCGAGGCGGCCGATGTCGGTGCCCGGCGGGACGATGGCGTCGATCCGGTCGAGGAGGTCGTCGGCGAGGACGGTCTCGGCGCCGGCGAGGAGGTCGTCGAGGTGGTCCATGGTCCGGGGTCCGACGATGGCGGAGGTGACACCGGGGTGGCTGATGGCGAACGCCACGGCCAGGTGGGTGAGCTTGATGCCGGCTTCCTCGGCGAGCGGGATGAGCTCCTCGACGGCGTCGATGCGTCGCTGGTCGGTCATATGGGTGAACCTGCCGCTGCGGCGCAGGTCGTTCGGCTGGTCCCGACGGACCCGGCCGGTGAGCAGGCCCATGGCCAGTGGGCTCCAGACCGCCACGCCCATGCCGTAGCGCTGGGCGACGGGCAGCACCTCCGTCTCGATGCCGCGACTGAGGATCGAGTAGGTCGGCTGCTCGGTGCGGAACCGCTCGAGACCGCGCCGCTCCGACACCCACTGGGCCTCGACCATGTCCGAGGCGGGCATGGTCGACGTCCCGATGGCCCGCACCTTGCCGCTGCGGATCAGGTCCGACAGGGCCGAGAGCGTCTCTTCGATGTCGGTGGTCGGATCGGGGCGGTGGATCTGGTAAAGGTCGATGTGGTCGGTGTTCAAGCGGCGCAGCGAGCCCTCCACTGCGCTCATGATCCACCGCCGGGAGTTGCCCCGCTGGTTGGGATCGTCGCCCATGGGGAGGCTGAGCTTGGTCGCCACCACGACGCGGTCACGGCGGCCCGCGATGGCCTTGCCGACGATCTCCTCCGACTCGCCGTGGGAGTACGCGTCGGCGGTGTCGATGAAGTTGATCCCGGCGTCGAGCGCCCGGTGGATGATGCGGGTGGCGTCGTCGTGGTCGGGGTTGCCGATCGCACCGAACATCATGGCGCCGAGGGCGTAGGGGCTGACCTTGATGCCGGTCCGGCCGAGGGTGCGGTACTGCATGCCAGTCTCCTCTCGACGCGTACGCCGGTCCTAGGATGGGTGAAAGCGGGACACCGTCCCGCTCCTGACCACCATACGGGACACTGTTCCGCTTAGCAAGGACGAGCTCGTGCCCCGCAGCGATGCGCAGCGCAACATCGACGCTCTCCTCAGCGCGGCCAAGGAGGAGTTTGCGCTGCGGGGCGTCGATGTCAACGTCCGGACAGTGGCGGCGCGCGCCGGCGTGGGCACCGCCACCCTCTACCGGCACTTCCCGACCCGTGCCGACCTCGTCGCCGCCGTGTTCCGGCGGGAGATCGACGACTGCGCCGCCGCAGCAGCCCGACTGGCCGGTGCCCACGATCCCGACCGGGCCCTCGAGCTGTGGCTCCGGCGCTACACCGAGTTCGTGGCCACCAAGCAGGGCCTGGCCGCTGCGCTGCACTCGGGTGACCCCGCCTTCGCCGCCCTGCCCGCCTACTTCAACGAGCGCCTGGGCCCGGCGCTGCGATCCCTCCTGCAGGACGCGCACGCCGCCGGCGCGATCCGCGGCGACGTCGACGCCGTCGACCTGCTCGGCGCAGTGGCCAACCTCTGCGTCCCCCCGCCCGGCTCGAACGACAAGAGCCGGGCGCAGCGGATGGTCGCCCTCCTGCTCGACGGGCTGCGCCACACCGCCTGACCCGCTCGCGCCGAGCGCCGGATCACCTCAGGCGTGCGAGTCTGCGAGCAGCACGGCCATGGCGCGACCGGGTTCCGTTCAGTCAGGTCACGCTCATGGGAGCCCGTCCCAGGTCGGCATGGTGCGGCCGTTCCACTCCTCGAGCGGACGGCACCACCATCCCCACGAGGTCGGCGCTGCCAGGTCTCCCAACGGTGCTCGGCCGTTGGCCCAGAGGAGTGTCCGCCACGGATCGGTGGTCACCTGGTCCTCCGGGGCCCACGGAAAGAGGCGCCGCAGCACGGCGGCGCACACGGCTCCGGGCGGCTCGAAGGCCAGGTCGAAGTGGCAGGCGATGTCCCACCCGTGCACGAGCACTTCGTCGGCGCCCATCGCTGCGTAACCGGTGCGGTCGGTCGACCCGAGCGGGTGGTACCCCCGGGCACCTGGGTCGGCCGCCGCCACCACGGCTGCGAGCACCGCCCCGGCCGAGAGCAGGCAGTCCAGCATGACGCCTGGCGAGGTGTCCGGGCTCATCTCTGCGACCTCCCGGTCGCCGCCGGCGCGCGCCAGCAGGCCTGCGTACCAGTTGCAGGCGTCGATGGCGTGAGCGAGCGTCTGGCGGCAGCTCATGGCGAGGCCGGCGGCAGGATCGTCCCAGCCGCCACCCTCGGCCTGCGGCGCGAGAGCCCCGGCGACGTAGGTTGCCGCGACGCGAACGTCGGCTGGGTCGGCGGGCGACACGCGACCTTTCCTAGCCGATGGACATCCCGGGCCGCTTGGTGTTCGCGATCGCACCGGACGGACGTCGTGGCGCCGGCGGTACCTCGAGGCCGGTGCCCACGTGCCGACCCACGCGCTACTGCGGGTGGCCTGCTCGGAAGTAGGCGATGTAGTCGGCGACGGAGCGCTCGAGGTCCCACTCCGGCACGTACCCGGTGTCGTCGTGCAGCCGAGTGATGTCCAGGTAGCTCGGGGGCACGCTGGCACCGGGTTCCAGCTCGACGTCGAAGTCGGGCACGACCGACCGGATGGCGGCGATCACCTGGGCGTTGGTGGTCAACCTGCCCGCCGCGACGTTGTAGGTCGTGTGGGCGAGTGTGTCCGCCGTCTGCAGCAGGGCGGTCGCCCGGCCGAGGTCGTACACGTAGCACAGGTCGAGGCCGTCGTCGGCCCTGCATCGCCCGGCGACCCCCGAGAGGTCGACCGGTGTGCCGGTCGCAGCGGCGTGGACGAACGTCGGTGCGGGGAACGCGAAGTTGGGCAGGTGCCCGAGCGGTCCCCACGCCCCGCTGATGCGCAGATGGATGATCTCGAGGCCGGTGGCTGCGGCGAGGTGCTGGCCGAGTAGCTCACTGATCCGCTTGAACGTCGGGATCACATGCGGGGCGGTCAGTGGGACCGGGAGATCCTCGCTGAGGGCTCCGGTGTCGACCAGTCCGGCGTAGACGCCGATGGTGCTGGCCAGACTCAGTCGGCGCACTCCCCACTCCTGGGCGACCTGGACGATGTTGAACAGCCCACCGAGCGCGTTGCGAGCGGCGTCGACCGGGGGCTCGTCGGGGTTGGGGGGCCAGGGCATCGAGCCGGCCATGTGGACGACGCCGGTGATCGCGTGGGTGCGGCCGATGGCCTGCAGCGCGTCGAGGTCCTGGACGTCCGCCTGCACGGCGCTCACCGGTCCACTGAAGCGCCCGTTCGGGATCTCCGGCTTGCGGCGCTGCACGAGCACGCACTCCTCGCCGGCGTCGAGCAGCGCCTGCACCGTGGCGCTCCCGATGTGGCCGAGTCCTCCGGTCACCAAGATCATCCCTGACTCCAATCATCCCAAGTACTGCTTATCAGCGGTACTGACGATCAGGATAGCGATAGGATCCACGGGATGCAAGAGGCAGGAGACGCTGCGTCGCTGGCAACCCGGCGACTCTCCTATCTGTTCAAGCAGGCCGAACGACGGATGGCGGAGCTGCACGTCGACGCGCTCGCACCATTCGGTATCCACGCACGTGACCTCGGCGTGCTGCTGGCCATCGAGCGTTCGGGTCCCGCCTCCCAGCAGCAGGTGGCCGAGCGCATGGGAGTCGACCGCACGACGATGGTGGCCATCATCGACGCTCTCGAGGACAAGGGCATCATCGCCCGTCGCCCCGACACCGAGGACCGCCGTCGCAACGTGATCGAGCTCACATCGACCGGCAAGGACGTCCTTCGTCAGGCGACCGCGGCCAGCGACAGAGCCGAAGCCGCACTGCTCGCCTCACTCAGCCCGGCGGAGCGCAAGCAGCTCCGGAGCCTGCTGGCTCGCGTCCTCGCCACCGGCTGAGCGCGCTCGGGGTCGGGCCCGCTCCGCGGCATCCTCGGCCGAAGCCGGCTTCACCTGCGCCGCACCTTCAGTCTCGCTCGACGCGCCGCAGACCTCGCTCGGGTGTCCATGACTCGACGACCAGCTTGGTCGCCTCGGCGTTGAGCCCCGTGATCACGACCTCGATGATGTCTGCGGTGAACATCTCGCCATCGGGTGGGTCGCCCCCCTCCGCCGCAACCGGTCCGGCAGGGATGGCCCGCCCGGCGATCTTGGCCTCGCCGGGCCATTCCTGCTCCTTCCCCTCAACGGGGTGGAGGGTGGGGCCGTGCAGGGCAAAGCGGGGATCGCGGCGTAGATCGGCCCCCTTGCGAGCGCCGGTCATCGAGCCGAATCGGAGTGCACCGTCGGCGAACTCGCACTCGATGCCCGAGATGCGCGGCGCGCCATCAGCACGGAGGGTCGCAATCGTCTTGTGTCGGCCGGCGTCGAACAGGCTCCGCACCCGTGCTGCGAACTCCGGGTGTGAATCGCCCTGGGATCCTTGGAGGCTCCATACCTTGGAAGTGAGGATGGAGCATGGGATCGATAGAGAGGTCGACGCAGCGGCGGTACACGCCGGAGGAAAAGGCGCAGGCTGTGCGGTTGGTGCGTCAGTTGCAGGCCGAGACGGGCATCAAGCACGGGTCGGTGCAGCGGGTCGCTGATCAGCTCGGCTACGGGGTGGAGTCGGTGCGCTCCTGGGTGAAGCAGGCCGAGATCGACGCCGGCGACGCCCCTGGGGTCACGACGGCGGAGGCGGCCCGGATCCGTCAGCTGGAGCAGGAGAACCGGGAGCTTCGCCGGGCGAACGAGATCCTCAAGCGGGCGTCGGCTTTCTTCGCGGCGGAGCTCGACCGCCCGCAGAGGTAGTCGCTGAGTTCATCGACGCCAACCGCGCCGAGTTCGGAGTCGAGCCCATCTGCAGGGCGCTGCAGGTGGCTCCGAGCAGCTACTACGCGGTGGTGCGCCGGCGGGTCGCTCCCTCGGCGAGGGCGGTCCGGGACGTGGTGATGACCCAGCTGCTGACGGCGTTGTGGGTGGCCAACCGGAAGGTCTACGGGGCCGACAAGCTCTGGAGGGCCGCTCGACGGGGCGGGGTCGAGATCGGCCGTGACCAGGTCGCCCGGCTGATGCGAGCCGCGGGGATGGCCGGGGTGAGCAGGAGACGGAAGGTGTTCACCACCCGACCCGACCCTGACGCCACCCGGGCCGCTGACTTGGTCAACCGGGTCTTCGCCGCCTCCCGCCCCGACGCTTTGTGGGTGACCGACCTGACCTACGTGGCGACCCGCACCGGCATGGCCTATGTGTGCTTCATCGTCGACGCGTTCTCCCGGAGGATCGTCGGCTGGCGCGTCGCTTCGAACATGCGCACCGACATGGTCCTCGACGCCCTTGAGATGGCCCGACGCTCCAGGGGCGGACGCCGCCTTGTCGGGCTGATCGCGCACTCCGACGCCGGCAGCCAAGGCGGATTCAACCGGTTGTCGCAACACCTCACGATGTTGGAGGTGGTGTCGGATGGTGCGACGGCAGCAGGCGGCGGATCGGGCGTTGCGGCCCTCGATGCGCTCACCGGGACGGCCGATGCCGGCGCGGCACGTGGAGCGCGCGTTCTGGCGTCTGATCGCCCAGGGAAAGAGCACCGACGATGTGGCCGACGCAGTTGGCCTGTCCATCACCGTCGGGCATCGGCTGTTTCGTCAGGCTGGCGGAATGCCGCCTTTGAGCTTGGCCGAGCCGTCCGGCCGCTACCTGTCGTTCACCGAGCGGGAGGAGCTCGCGTTGCACCGGGCTGGAGGGCTGGGTGTGCGGGCGTGCGCACGTGAACTCGGCCGCGATCCGAGCACGATCTCACGGGAGCTCCGACGCAACGCGGCGACCCGCGGCGGCAAGGCCGGGTATCGGGCGACGGTTGCTCAGTGGAAGGCGCAGATGGCGGCCAGGCGATCAAAGCCATCGAAGCTGGCCACCAACGCCATGCTGCGTGACTACGTGCAGACACGGTTGAGCGGCCAACTCGAGCGTGGTGACGGGACCATCGTGGAGGGCCCGTCGTCGCGATGGAAGGGGCTGAACAAGCCGCACCGGGCGGACCGGCGTTGGGCCAGGTCGTGGAGCCCCGAGCAGATCTCCCGGCGGCTCGCGATCGACTTCCCCGACGACGAGACTATGAGGATCAGCCACGAGGCGATCTACCAGGCGCTGTTCATCGAGAGACAGGGCGCGCTCAAACGCGAGCTGGTCGCCTGCCTGCGCACCGGCCGGGCCCTGCGCAAACCGAGAGAACGGGCGCGCAACAAGCCCCAGGGGCATGTCACCGCCGACGTCGTGCTCAGCCAACGTCCAGCCGAAGCGGACGATCGTGCCGTCCCCGGCCACTGGGAGGGCGACTTGATCATCGGGCTGAACCGCTCCGCTATCGGCACCGTCGTCGAACGCCGCAGCCGCTACACGCTGCTGGTCCACCTGCCACGCATGGACGGCTACGGCGTCACCGCGCCGGTCAAGAACGGCCCCGCTCTTGGCGGCTACGGCGCCATCGCCATGAAAGACGCCCTTCAAGCGACGATGACCTCGATGCCCGCCGAGCTACTGCGCTCACTGACCTGGGATCGCGGCAAGGAGCTGTCGGCGCACGCGCAGTTCAAGATCGACACCGGCATCGCCGTGTACTTCGCCGACCCTCACTCGCCCTGGCAGCGAGGAACCAACGAGAACACCAACGGCTTGCTGCGCCAATACTTCCCGAAAGGAACTGACCTCTCCCGTTGGAGCCTCGACGACCTTCTCGCCGTCCAAGCAGCCATCAACAGCCGACCCCGCAAGGTCCTCGGCTGGCAGACACCCGCCGAGGTCATCGACAAACAACTACGGTCAATCCACCAAGCCGGTGTTGCAACGACCGGTTGAACCCAGCCAATTCACGTCGGTCCGCTTCACCGAACGCCTCGACGAACTCGGCGCCCGCCCCTCGATCGGCACCGTCGCCGACTCCTATGACAACGCCCTCGCCGAGACCACCAACGGCCTCTACAAGTCCGAGTGCGTCTACGGCCCCGACACCGCCGGCTGGGACGACGTCGAGCACCTCGAGCTGGCCACCCTCGGCTGGGTCCACTGGTTCAACCAGCAGCGTTTCCACGGCCACTGCGGCCACCGGCCCCCAGCAGAGTTCGAAGCAGCCTTCTACGCTGCCCAACGAGCCGACCACCCAGTGGTTGAAATCCAATAGCACGAGCCTCCAACAGACCCAGGGCGGTTCAGCGTGTCGGGGGCCTAGGTGGGTCTGGTCGTCGAGGTGGCGGTCTGTCCCGGTTTGGCCTTGGTGGGTTGGTTGGGGATGGTTGTGCGGGGGATGGACCCGGTTTCGGCTGGGTGACGGTTAGTGGTGGTCTGGTCACTGTCCGGTTGTTTTGGGTGGTGGGGTGGGTTACGTTTCGGGGGCCGGCAGTTGGGCCGGTTCGGCGGAGGGTGTTGGGGATGCAGGCTGGCGAGAGGGCTATTCGACGCGGGCTGAGGGCAGATCGGTTCGGTTCGTGTACTGCAATGGTGGCTTTGGTGGCGGCGGGCCTGGTTGGGGTGGTGTCGACGGTCCCGGCGGTGTCGGGGGCGGCGGGGCACGCTGCGGTGTTGGCGTCGGTGAGGCGGGCGGCGGTGGCGGCGAACGCGTCGGGGTCGGCGGTGGATCC